>DAIEQT010000413.1 GCA_027347545.1 Ignavibacteria bacterium
TGCGAAATGAATGGACTTCCATGTGTACTAATTTCTATACTGTCTTCACCGGTGAACGAATGTCCGTTAGAAAACACTGAAACCAACACATCATCAATTGCCTCTCCCCCATTTTCCAGAATCTTTCCATAATGAATTGTGTGAGAAGCGCAATCAACAAGTTTCTTCTTGCCGACAAAAACATTGTCCACCGAGTCAATTGCATTTGGACCGCTAACACGAATTATCGAAATGGCGCCAACACCATTTGGCGTTGCTAGCGCAACTATTGTATCTTCATTCTGAGATAAACTTTGAGACATACTTTTTCCTTTACAACGCAAAATTATCATTATTGCAAAGGAGTAACAAGAAACTGGGAGCAATGGGAATTTCTAAAATTTTTCTTATTACGAGTTAGGAATATTCTTATTAGTAATACCTAACAGCGCTATATTTTTTCTCTCTGTTAGACAATGCTCTATTTCTTCAGTTAAACATTACTACTGTTTCAGTACGATATTCGTAACGCAACCAAATTGTCCATAGCTTCGTATACTTTTCATTTTCTTGACAACACCTTTCTCTATTTATATCTTTACACATAATATGTGTAATTACTTGGAGTGAAATCATGGCTAACGTAACCCTGTCTTTAGATGATTCTTTAATAAAACGAAGCAGAAAGCACGCCCAGAAAAGAGGGAAAACCCTTAACGGTTTAATTAGAGAATTGCTTTCCAAAGAAATTGAGCATAAAGATACCGGCTGGTTAGACCACTGCTTTTCTTTAATGGATCAAGCGAAGATTAACTCTAAAGGTGCACGTTATAAAAGAGAAGACCTTTATGAAAGGTAAAGTATTTATTGACACTAACATTTTTGTTTACAGCATTGATAAACACGATAAGGTTAAACAAAAGAAAGCAAGGGCAGTGCTAACAGAATTAGCCGCAAAAGGTATCGGTGTAATTTCTACACAAGTTTTGCAAGAATTTTATGTTGCCGCAACTAAAAAGCTAAACGCTAATCCACTTGTAGTAAAAGAAATCTTACACTCTTTGGAAAAGTTTGAAGTCGTTCAGATATCACCCGAAATGATTAATGATGCTATAGAAGTAACTTTGCTAAACAAAATTTCCTTTTGGGATTCATTAATTATCGTTTCGGCAGAATCATCAAAATGTACTTCGCTTCTAACAGAAGACTTAAATAGCGGTCAGGTTATAAAAGGGGTAACCGTAGTAAATCCGTTCGTTTAATTGCGGCTTCTTTCTATTGTAATCTTTTCTTTACCCAGTATCTATCTCAGTATCCACTCCGCCAAAATGTACCACCTCTCTAACTGGCTTCTACCCAGCCTATAACAAGCCTATAAACAGCCTGTAGCTTTATTCTAAAAACATGATTCAATTATGCCAATTTGTCATGCTTTTCAATCTACACTCTTCCGCCTCGCGTTGCGGCTTAGCAAGGCGGGCGTTCTAAGTTCTTCACTATAATAGCCGAAACTTTTCCAGAAACTGAATTGTACTAACCGTAAATTATTATGTAAAATTTTGGTGGTGTAATTATGGCGTTTAACTTTAACAAGTTTACTGTCAAGGCTCAAGAGTTGGTTCAGAATGCAATTGAGATTGCGCAAAACTATAACAACCAAATTGTTGAGCCGGAACATATTCTAGCTGCTGTTCTGCAAGATCAAACAAGTGTTGCTGGCTCACTAATTCAAAAAGCCGGCGGAAACCTAAACCAGATGAAAATTAAAACCGGTGAGCTATTAGAGAAATTACCAAAAGTAACCGGTGCTGGAATTGGAAATCAACAACTCTCTATCAACTCCGCAAAGCTATTTGATCAGTCCCTTGAAGAAGCTAAATTCTTAAAGGATGAATACGTTTCCGTTGAACATATCTTATTGGCTCTTGCAGAAGAAAAAGGTTCCATTGGAAAAATGTTCTTAGACAATGGTATTTCTAAAAACATTCTCCTTTCATCTCTTAAAGATATTCGCGGCAACCAAAGAGTAACAAACCAAAATCCGGAAGAAACATACCAAGCTCTGCAAAAGTATGGACGCGATTTAAATGAGTTAGCTAGATCAAATAAATTAGATCCCGTTATTGGAAGAGATGAAGAAATACGCCGTGTGCTGCAAGTACTGTCGCGGAGAACAAAAAACAATCCCGTGTTAATTGGTGAGCCGGGCGTTGGTAAGACTGCAATCGCAGAAGGAATCGCTCACAGAATAATTGCCGGAGATGTCCCCGAATCATTAAAAACAAAAAGAATAATCGCGCTCGACATGGGCGCGCTTGTAGCCGGAGCTCAATACAGAGGACAGTTTGAAGAACGATTAAAAGCCGTTGTAAAAGAAGTACAAGAATCCGAAGGTGAAATAATTTTATTTATTGATGAACTACATTTGCTTGTTGGTGCCGGCAAAGTAGATGGGGCAATGGATGCGGCGAACATTCTTAAACCGGCATTAGCTCGCGGTGAGCTGCATGCAATTGGCGCAACTACGCTTGATGAGTTCAGAAAATATATTGAGAAGGATGCGGCGCTTGAAAGAAGATTCCAACCTGTGCTTGTTGCTGAGCCTAACGAGGAGGATTCCGTTTCAATTCTTCGCGGATTAAAAGAACGTTACGAAATTCACCATGGAGTTAGAATAACAGACAGCGCAATAGTTGCTGCGGTTCAGCTTTCTAATAGATATATCTCCGATAGATTTCTTCCCGACAAAGCAATTGATCTGATTGATGAAGCAGCCTCTAAACTTAGAATCGAGATTGATTCTATGCCTGAAGAGTTAGATGCGCTCGAGAGAAAAGTAAAACAACTCGAAATAGAAAAAGAAGCGTTGAAAAGGGAAAGCGATTCAGAATCGGCAAGTAGATTATCCGAGCTTCAAAAAGAATTAGCGGATGTTCTAGAAAGCCGGACAAGTTTGCGTGCTCATTGGCAGCTTGAAAAAGATAAGATTTACAAAATACGATCTATGAAAAGCGATATTGAAAAAGCTAAAGCAGACGCAGACCGTTTTGAGCGGGAAGGAAATCTTGGTAAGGTTGCTGAGATACGTTACGGCGTTATTAATCAGCTTGAGAGAAATATTAAAAAGGAAAGTGAAGAGTTAGAAGCGATTCAGAAAAACAATAAGATGTTGAAAGAAGAAGTTGATGCCGAAGATATTGCGGAAGTAGTTGCTAAGTGGACGGGTATTCCCGTTAGCAGAATGCTTGAAAGTGAACGAATAAAACTTC
>DAIEQT010000366.1 GCA_027347545.1 Ignavibacteria bacterium
TCACGCCTTCGTAAACGGAAACATTGTTTTGAATCTTAACGTAATTACCAATAGTAACGTTATTTCCAATATTAACATTTTGACCGAGCACGCAGTTCTTGCCGAGTTTAGCTCCGCTCTGCACGTGAGAGAAATGCCAAATCTTTGTTCCCTCTCCAATTTCTACATTGTCATCAACGTATGCGGATTCGTGCTTAAAATATTTTTGTTCCACTTTTCCCTCATTCTGTTATGTCTAATATTTCTCGGTTAATAAAAACTTAACCACTAGGGCACAAAGTCACTAAGTCCACACTAAAAATAAATTCTTGTTAGCGCATCCTTTGTGTCTTAGAGTCTTTGTGGCATTTATTCTTGCCGTTTTGTTTATCCTTATCGAAAATTACAAAAATGATTTGAATAACAATGTTGTTTTAGATTATTTTGCACGCCAACCATTTAGCTCGGAGTAATAGTGAACCTCTCTGCAGAAATTCAAAAACTCAAATCGGGATTTCATCCTTCATTCTGGGTTGCAAACGTAATGGAATTATTCGAGCGACTTGCTTACTATGGTCAGCAAATCGTTTTCATGATTTATCTTCGTAACAATTTACATTTTACAGAATCGGAAGCCGGACAGCTTTCCGGTATTTTCGGCGGATTAATTTATCTTCTCCCTATTCTAGGCGGAACTCTTGCGGACAAATGGGGATTCAAAAAAGCGTTTAACGTTGCTTTCACAATTCTAGGTATCGGTTATTTTCTAATTGGCTCAATGGGCTTGAGCGTTTTTTCTTCATTCTACAGTAGTACACCAAACTATTGGCTGTTAATGTTGTTCTTGATATTCACAGCGTTCGGCGGTTCATTCATTAAACCTTCTGTTCTTGGAACGGTTGCAGTTGCGTCAAAGGATGCAGATTCCAAATCGCTCGGCTTTGCAATTTACTATTGGCTGGTAAACGCCGGTGCTATGATTGGACCAACAATAGCTTATCTTGTTCGCGATAGCTTTGGTAATGAATTCGTTTATTTGGTTTCGGCAATAAGCTGCTTTGCAATGCTTGTTGTTAACATGATTTTCTACAGAGATGTGCATGAGCCATCTGATGTTGAAACATTAGCTAAAAAAATTGCTAACCTATTCGTGGTTCTCAGAAATTATAAATTTATGATTTTCCTTTTCATCTATTCACTTTACTGGATCATCTTCTGGCAAGAATTTATTATCGTTCCTTATTATGTAACGGATTACATCAGCGCTACCGCACCTTACGAAATTATTCAGTCATGGGCTGGCGCCGGTGCAATTATACTTTTGCAAATTCCGGTTAACCGTTTTACTAAGAACTTGCATACTTCAAAAGCGATTATGTATGGCTTTGCAATCTCAAGTTTAATTTGGATTGTTATTGGCATCTATCCTTCTATTCCTACTATTGTAGCCGGGATCGTTGCTTTCGCAATTGGCGAGATGGTTCAAGCACCAAGATATTATGAATACATTTCTGAAATTGCGCCGGAAGGTCAGCAAGGATTGTATCAAGGCTTCGCGTTTCTGCCAATCGCAATCGCTCGTTTTGCCGGCGATCCTTTTGGCGGATGGATTTACCAAACTTCCAAGGCAAGCGGTCATCCTGAGTACATTTGGTTTTCTATGATTGGAATTGGATTGTTGTCTGTATTGTTGATGTATCTATATAATAAGTTTATGGTAAAAGCAGAATAGATCTTAGCCCACGGATTAAGAGGTTGAGTGAAAATGGTAGAAAAGTTGGTAGGCGCAACTTTTAAGTTGCGGTTTTATCAAAGAAACGCAAGCTGAAGCTTGCGGCTACAATAAAAATTTTAATATTAACACAGGCTCTTAATCCGTGGGCTTTTTCTCGCATAGCTTAATATTCTAGTATAATTCCAAACTCTTTTTCGAGAGTTACTTTGTATTCTGATTCATCTGCCAGTATTCGTTCTCGCTTCTCTTCACCTATTGTCTCAATCAAACGCATATCGCTAAGAGTTACTCTGCCGTTTGGTTTTGCTAGCGAACAGAGCCGCTTTTGTGTAAATGTTGATTGCGGCGATGTCTGATGGTAAAGACACATTTCTTCATAGTCTTTCAGCTCGTAAGGCTGAAGTAAAAAACGGTATTGCGATTTCCATTCACCATCATTCTTTTTCTCCTTTAGAACTAGATAGCTACCATCATCATCTATTTGGTATAAACGCTCACCTTGTAACTGAACATCCCTACTGCCAATCAATAGCGGCTGCTGAAACGAATCGCCAAATCCCACATCAGCAAGCCATCTTTCGTTAAGTGAAACCATCAATGTCATGTGGTCAAAATCTGGACCGAATCCGCCAACATCTTTTGCGGCTCCAGCGGAAAGCATTGCAACATCAAACCCAAGCTCGTGCAGTAGAGCAGCGAACAAACCATTTAATTCGTAACAAAAACCTCCCCGTTTGCGCGTAACAATTTTATCAAACAATAATTCTTCTTGCAGCACGATTGGTTCATTTGCATGAATGCTAAGATTCTCGAAAGGAATAGTTAGCAAATGTGCTAGCTGTAAGCTACTTAATGTTTCTATTGTCGGAAGTAACGTCGCGTTATATTGTATACGTTCTAAGTAGGTGTTTATATCCATTGATCTATACTTTCATTCTTTGTAGCAATAAATCCATAAAGATTTGTAGTTATATGTACAATATTTTTGACATCTTACCCATGACCGCTAAGTGAAAATCTTCTACCCCAGTGCAGCAACCTTTACAATCGTATTCCAATTTCTGGTAGTTACTTCCTTCCCGAATTCTTTGTCAATAAAGTTCATTGCGTCAATTGAACGGGCATCTTTAACTAACAGTACGCTGAAGAGGGCATCATCTGTTGCTTTCAGAATCCGGAACAATTTATCGGGAGATTGATACGGAGCTTTAAATGTACTCTTCGGTTTATGAGAAAGAAAAGTTACATAGAGCCGTGTTTCTTTTGTTACTTCAATTCCTTTGAACGGATCATCCGCCATAAGCTTTTTAATGTAGCTCATACTATGAATTATCGTTTTAACTTGGAAGCCAAAAGTTTCTTCAATCTGCTTTTCAATTTTTTCTTTTATTGCTTCTAGATTTTTCTCACTTGAATCGAAAACTACATTACCGCTTGCAAGTATTGTCTGTACGTTACTGAAGCCGATTTTCTCCAGCATTTTCTTTAAATCTGCCATTGGTACTTTTTTATGACCGCTGATATTAATCCCGCGGAGAAATGCCGCGTAACGCTCCAGATTACCTACAGATGAATTTAGTTTTTCAACTTTAGTAGATTTCAATTACCCGGGAACCTTTTTCATAAATTAATTCTCATTAATGCTTCTTATTTCTTTTTTACCAATATATTTTTGTAAGCAGTTTTTAGCGCATCCATGAGCATTGCTCTTTTAACTTTCTCAAGTTCAATTACCGTCCATCCTTGTCCGCCCCAGGTGCCGCTCACCGGATACATAACTGTTTTATCAAAAGTACAAAATACAGATTGATCTTTCAGAGAAAGTTTTACTACCGCCCGATTAGTGTGTTCATCGAACGTTGCGAATATTTTCTTTTTCACTCTGAAAGAAATTTTATCGAAGTGAGGTTCTTCAGTTGTATCTGGAAACGACATTGCTAACTGCCGCAAAACATCTATGTTTATCATACTTAACTTTCATTTAGCTTTTTGGTTTACATGTCTATGTCAACCTTTTTGTCAGAAGCCATCCGTGTGTTTCTGCCGCATCCATAACACCTGTATTAAAGCTTCTTTAATTGGCATGAAAAGATTTTACTCAATTGAAACCACTGAAATATTAAGACTAAGTCATGGTGAGCTTGTCGAACCATGACGTTACAAGCTAAATTATCACACTTCGACAAGCTCAGTGTGACAAAGAACCAATAATTCAGATGTTTCCAATTATAACTCTATCATTTTTTTACATTTCTCTACTCGAAACCACGACTGGTCAGTTAACAACGATTATAAAAAAACAACCGTTACTGGAAATACCATCTTTTAATTTTCATAAATAAAAGCTGAATGATTTCTGTCATTCAGCTTTTTTAATAATGTTCTAAGGTTATATGAAATTATAACACTGGAACCAATAAGTGATTCATTTCATCAGCGCTTGGTCCGTAAACTCCCGGTATCGGGATATCGAGCAACCGAAGATAAACGCCTAACTGTGCTCTGTGGTGAATCAGCTGACATAATGAATGCCTGATAACTTCTGCCTTTGAAAGATCCATAAGAACAGCATCACCATTTCTCATTACCCATCTGCCTTTCAATTTTTCTTCATTCTCTTCAACTAACTGAGATTTACCTTTAGCCAAAGATTCCTCAAAAAACTCTATCAATTCTTTTGTGTTGTTGATAACTTTTGGATTATAGGGA
>DAIEQT010000430.1 GCA_027347545.1 Ignavibacteria bacterium
TTCGTAATTAATTCCTAATTCAGATTTATTGATCACTACTAGGAAAGGAATTTCAAGTTGCTTGAGATGTTCAATTAATTTACTTTCTTGCTCGCTTAACTTTGTTTGCGAATCCAAAACAAGGAGCGCAAAGTCAGATTCAGAAATAACTTTTACTGTCTTGCTAATTCTCTTTTCGCCGAGTTCCCCAACATCGTCTATGCCGGCAGTATCAATTAAAACAACCGGACCAAAGGGAAGGAGTTCCATCGCTTTGCGAACTGGATCTGTTGTAGTGCCGGGCGTTTCACTAACAATCACTAAATCTTGCCCGATGATTTTATTCATCAAAGAAGATTTACCAACATTTCTCTGCCCCACAAATGCTATATGTATTCTTTCGGCTTGTGCTACTTTACTCAATTTTAATTCCTAAGTCTTTAGAGATTAGATTCAACAATTCGTTTTCATCAAGGAGTTTACTTTTCATTAGTGCCTTTACGAACGGGATCTTATTTACCTCGGCATATTTCACCAATTCTTGTATCGTTTCGTAACCGAACACAGTTATTAAGGATGCAGCGATTGCTGTAGAGTTAATCAAGTTCTCTCTGCAACGCTCAACGTTTGCTGAAATCCCTTCGATACATTTTACTGCGAGATTAATATTTGAGTCGCGCAACATTGAAATAGATTTTAAAAAAGTATGCGCAATCGTTGGCATGAAAGCATTTAACTCAAGATTTCCGGCAGAAACCAAGTTCGAAATTATTACATCGTTGCCTTTTACAAGCTCACAAATTTGAATTGCGTTTTCAAGTATTACCGGATTCACTTTACCAGGCATAATGCTGGAACCGGCTTGCATCGGTGGAAGATTAATTTCTCCAATTCCGCCGCTTGGTCCGCTCGACATGAAGCGCAGATCGTTACACATTTTTATTATTGAAGTAGCGCCGGCTTTTACAATTCCGTGAACCTCAACAAACACATCAAGGTTCTGGGTGGCATCAATAAGGTCTTCGCTTTTGGCAACCGGCAGTTTTGTAATTTTTTTAAGAATTCCGTTTACGTTAAGAACATATTCTCTTGATGTAGCTATAGAGTTTCCAACTGCAGTGCCCCCAAGATTAACAGAGCGCAACCGTTCTTCGGCATTGTACAAGCGCCATCTATCACGCGAAATAGCTTGCGCGTAAGCTCCAAATTCTTGTCCAAGTGTAATTGGAACAGCATCCTGGTATTGGGTGCGCCCAATTTTAATTACGTTTCTAAACTCCTCTTCTTTTTTCTGAAGTGAATTTTGCAGGCGAGCAAAAGAGTCTTGAAGTTCGCGCAGAAGATAGATACTTGCGATTCTCAATGCTGTTGGGAAAGTATCGTTGGTAGATTGGCTCATGTTTACATCATCAAGTGGATGAACATGTGAGTAATTACCAAATTCTTTTCCCATGTTTTTCAGAGCAGTGTTGGCTATTATTTCATTAATGTTCATGTTTAGCGAAGTACCAGCACCGCCTTGATATGGATCAACAATTACCTTTTCATAAATACAATCAAGATTGCCTTTTATACAAGCCTCTGTTTCGGCTAACAATTCGTTAATCGCTTCATCAATCGCTGTGTATTTTTCTTTGAACAGCAGTCCACATTTGTAGTTTGTTTCCGCTGCAGCAAGTTTAACTTGCAAAAATGCTTTGATAAGATATGGGTGAATTTTTTCGCCCGAATTGGGAAAATTTTGCAAACTTCTTAAAGCGTGAATTCCATACACAGCGTCATCTGTTAATTCAACCTCGCCTAGAGAATCTCTTTCTATTCGCATAACGCCCAAAAATTTTCTACTTAAATATATCAAAAAGGGAGACAAGAGAACTGGGCATAAAAAAACCCGATCCGTTTTTCACGAACCGGGTTTTTCTAATTACTCAATACTAAGTACTATATACTAACTATCATTATTTCATCAACAACATTTTGTTTGTTTTAACAAAGTTAGTGCTTTCTAATCTGTAGAGGTAAATTCCAGATGCCAAATTGCTAGCATTAAATTGGAAGTTATATTCACCAGCGTTTAAGAAATTATTAACTAATGTTGAAACTTCCTTGCCAAGAATATCATACACAGTTAATTTCACGTTTCCAGCTTTTGGAATAGAGAATTTAATTGTAGTAGATGGGTTAAATGGGTTCGGATAATTCTGCTGCAATGAATATGTAGTCGGAATCGATCCGTTTTCTTCTTCACTGATACCAACTGGAATTCCAAGCACAGACATAGCACCTTTTAAAGCTGTAATAATGTACTTTGGATTATGAATACCACCGCTTTTATCATTATGAGCAGTATTAGCATTCCAATAAGCTTGCAATTGTGTCTTTGTCCAAGTTGTTTTTGGAACTGGGAAAGCTATAAATTTACCTGTTGCATCGTACTGACCATATCCTGTGCTGAATGTTGAGCCTGGAATTTTTCCTAATTCTTTCATGATCTTGTTAATCATGCCCCAGACTTCTTCTTGTAAACCTTCAACAACACCATCATTATCGTGATCGCCCTTACCACTCATAAAGAATTTTGCATCACTAAAGGAACCGCCAAAAGTTGCACCATGGCATTGTGCACAAGCATCCATGTTATCTTCTGCTTTTACTCTTCTGTGATCTGGACCTATAACGTAATCACCATTAGCATCTTTCTTAAATTTGCTCATGCTAAAGGAGTGTCCGCCCCATTGATTAACTGTTGTGCCGGTTAAAGCATTAGCACTATACATATGGCACCTAACGCAAGCATCGGCAGTAGCGCCAAGATGACCGGTTTTTAATAATTTAATTCCACCTAATTCAAGCATGTTACTTGACAGCAGCATATCACCTTGGGGACCGTAATGTGGACCAAAGCGAGATGAAATAGAAGTAGCAGCAACAGAGGCATTTGCTTCAGCTCTTGACTGATGGCAGTTAATACACATAGTTCCTATTCCGGCACCTTGAACAGCAACATATGTAGGCTTAGTAACATCAACAGTATTTACTGTGTAAATTTCTGCTGTAATTTTTCTTAACTGACGGGTATTTGTTGCGTCGTGAGGATTATGGCAGCCTGCGCATGTTATAGCTGAATAAGAAACATCAAAGTAAGGATCTGTGCTAGGAATTCCTCTAGAATATTGAGAAAATCCAGCGCCGGTATGGCAGCGTACGCACGATTCACGTCCTGCACCAGATGGGTATGATGTAGCTCCTGAATGCAAAGAAGCGTCCCATTGTTCCGGGAAGATATGACGGGTTCCAGAATCATGACATACAGCGCAAGGAGCCGGATCGTATGTAACATCAATTCTTTTATCTGTTGTTGCACCCATATGCGCACTGGCTGGTCCATGGCAAGATTCGCACTGAATGTTTGATCTCATCATAGCATCAGGGAAATCTTTATATGCCTTCGCTGCATTGCCTGCTGCTAGTACTGTTGGAAATGTGAACGAGAAATCATCAAAGCCATCATTCTTTGCTGTTGCGCTTGCATCGTAACCGGTTGAGTGGCAAGAAACGCATGAAGCTTTGTAAGTCGGTGCGCCAATGCCATCAAGCTTTTCATCGTTAGCAACGGCATGTCTTGTTTTTTCATAGGAGGTAACAATTGTTGAGTGGCAAGTTTTGCAACTTAATTTTGTGTCAACACCATTAACAACAGTATTCTTGTAACCAAGATACTTTGCTGCATTGAATGTTACAGTTGTAGTATAAGCACCATCCGTAACAGTCAGTTCATAAGCACCGGCTTTATCAGGTACAAATGACGCAACTTGAGTCGAATCATTTTTAATATGTTTTACGGCACCTACAGCTGCTGTTGAGCCGGAAGGTTTTCTAGTAATTGTGTAAGTAACAGCTGTTCCGAATTTCTTACCAATTAATGATGCTTGAAAGTACATCTTTGAACCTATACCAACATTTTTTAATCCACTAGCAGCAACAGTGTAAATATCAGTATTAGATTTTAGAGAATCTCTAGGTGAAATACCTATCGGGCTCACTCCAAATTTTACTACAGTTTGTGCAAACACTGCGGTAGAGAGAAGAACAACAGCTAAGACTAAAAAAGTAAATCTAAGTCTCATAAGAATCCTCCAGTGATTTTTGTTTGTCAAATTAACCATAAAAATTTTTAGATAAAAAGACATCGGACAACTTTATTCTTTTTTCTGATATTAAAATAAAAAGTTTGTTAAAGATGTCAAAGTCTTTATAAAAAAAATCTCACTTTACTGTCGAATATTTAAATAGGATGTTTAGTTGATATACCGCCCGTCGAATGCTATTTTTGCTTCAATTTTTAGGGAATTCTATGCTGATCTACAATACTCTGACTCGCAGAAAGGAAGAATTTAAACCATTGAACCCTCCAAATGTCACTATGTATATGTGCGGTCCTACTGTTTACGACTATTTTCATATTGGAAACTCACGTTCTTTTATCATGTCTGATATTGTACGCCGTTATTTGGAATACAAAGGCTATAAAGTAAAATTTGTAATGAACCTTACAGATATTGAAGATAGAATAATCAAAAAATCTAACGACCAGCAAACAACTGCTGAAGCAATATCACAATTTTATATAGATGCTTTTTTTGAAGACATAGAAAAATTAAAAGTTAGAAAAGCTGATTTCTATCCCAAAGCAACTGGTCATGTTGAAGAGATGATTGAATTGATTAGTGATTTGGAAAAGAAAGGAATTGCTTACAATGTTGATGGAGATGTTTTTTATAACGTTAAAAAGTTTGATGGTTATGGAAAGTTAAGCGGGAAAAAGATTGATGAACTTGAAGCAGGTGCGCGCGTAGAAGTTAATGAGCAAAAAAATAGCCCGCTTGATTTTGTGCTGTGGAAAAAAGCTAAGCCGGGCGAACCAAGCTGGGACAGCCCTTGGGGAAAAGGAAGACCCGGATGGCATATCGAATGCTCTGCGATGAGTACAAAACATCTCGGTAATACTGTTGATATTCATGCCGGTGGAAACGATTTAATATTCCCTCATCACGAAAATGAAATAGCCCAAAGTGAAGGTGTAAACGAAAACCAGTTTGTAAAGTATTGGATGCACTTTGGCTTTCTAAATATTCAGAATGAGAAAATGTCTAAATCGCTTGGTAATTTTTTTACAGCACGTGATGTGCTAGCTCGCCACCCGGCGGAAGCTGTTAGATTATTTTTTTCTCAGACTCATTATGGAGGACCGCTTAATTTTAGCGATGAACTTTTAACCTCTGCTCAGAAAGGTGTTGATAAAATTATCAACTTAGCTGAAAGGCTTAAAGAAACTATTGCAAAAGCTGATGAAAATGGAAATCAACCGGCTTTTGATCTCAAAAAGTTTTATGATGAGTTTGAAACTGTAATGGATGATGATTTCAATACTTCTCAAGCTGTAGCAGTAATTTTCGATTTTGTACGTTCAGCAAATAAAGTGATTGATGAAAATCCAAATGTGAGCAAATCATTTTTGATTGAGCTGAAAAACTTTTTATCTATGACTGCTGAGGATGTACTTGGTGTAATACACTTTGACGATCTACAGAAAGATAAACAGTTGGAACTGGATGTAGATTCTATCAATAAAATGTTGGAAGAACGGGAAGCAGCTAAAAAAGAGAAGAATTACAAATTAGCTGATGAAATCAGAAATAAACTGAACGATCTTGGTTTGATAATACAGGACAGCAAAACCGGTCCAACTTTCAAAAGAAAATAAAATCTGCGGTTTCACTAATTAATTATTTCTAAATTGAAAAGAAAAATTTCCGCGGAATACTAATGAAGAAATCAATACTTATAATAAGCTTCATACTTATTTATTCTATAAATTTATTCTCGCAAGGAACAAGCGGTTCAAGTGCAAAATACGAGTACCGCTATCTAATTGATATGCCAACAACGGGGGTAATTAATCGCGGATTTTCCGGGATAACAATGGAAGCTATGCCATTCGGCGTATTCATGACAAAGATTGAGCTTGGGGTTTTTGATAGAGTTAGTTTTGGTCTTTCTTATGGCGGTGGAAACGTAATTGGCACTGGAAAAATAAATTGGTACAAGCTCCCCGGAGTAAATTTTAGAGTACGAATAATTGAGGAAAGTATAGTTCTACCTGCAATTGCTGCCGGTTTTGAATCTCAAGGGAAAGGATACTTTGACAAAACTCTCAACCGATACGAAATTAAGTCGCCGGGTTTTTTTGTCGCTGCGTCCAAAAATTTTGATCTCCTCGGCTACTTTAGCGTTCATGGTGCTATTAACTATTCGCTCGAACGGGATGATAACGACAAAGACCTCAACTTAGCTTTTGGTTTCGAAAAAACTTTGGGCGAGATTTTTTCAATTCTTGGCGAATATGATATTGCTTTCAACGACAATACACTAACATCAATCGGCAAAGGAAATGGCTACATGAATTTTGGGATCCGCTGTGCGATTGGAGACGGCTTAACTATCGGACTCAATCTTAGAGATATGCTGAAGAACAAAAAGATTGATCAAAACATTGCCGACCGTGGTTTATTCGTCGAGTTTATCAAAGGAGTATTCTAAACTGTCTTATTAATTGAACAAGATAGTTTACACAAATAGACACTGCTTAATTCCGCACCACTTTTTGCACTTCTTTAAGACATTTTTTAGGTATAATTTTTGAGTAACAAGTTAAAACTCATTAAGGGGTTGCCATGAAATCATTAACTAAAATATTGTTGATCGTCCCGTTGTTATGGCTGGGAGGTTGTTATACCCAAATTGCCGTGTACGAGCGTGATTATCCGGAGTATGCCGACCAAAATGAAGAAGAATACGCTGAGGATGATTCTTTAGCATATAATGAACAAGAAGATTCTTATTACAACGATGACTACCGAAACTATGGGTACAGAAGATTCCTTTTCGGTTATGTACCTTCTTTATATTTAGGTTATAATTACTGTCCTTGGTACAATAACTACTGGTGGACAGACTGGTACGGTTATACATACTACGGAAATTATGGTTACTTAGCCGGCGGATACTATTACCCTTGGGGTTATTACGGTCCTCACATCTATAATAACTGGCCTTACTATGGAAACAACTGGAATAATTACGGACCATACTATTCAAAATATAGAAACAATGTTGCATCTCGTTTAAGAGATAAAGCTACGGGAGAAAGAAACGGTTATACAAATTCTCGTTCTGGCGATAGAACTAATCGTCCATCTGCCTCGTACAGTGATAGAAATAGAAGTGACCGCGCTAACGATGTTGATTTAAGCAGAACAAGAGTTGGAAGAAGTAATGACGGCAGCCAAAGCGGTTCGCGGGTTTCTAAGCAAGCACCATCTAATTCATCAGGTAGAAGTTCATCAGAAGCAAGAACCCGAGAACGCAACAGTTCTGGAAGAGGTGAAGTCTCTAGGCCTAGCCGTGGTAGTTCCAGCAGTTCTTCACAAGGAAGAGAAAGATCTTATCAAGGCAGTTATGCCCCAAGACGTGAAAGCGGCAGTTCATCACCTAGTTACTCACCGCCATCAAATTCCGGTAGCAGCAGCGGCGGTTCTCGTTCAAGTGGCTCAAGTTCAAGCGGGTCCAGCTCTAGCGGCTCCGGTTCTAGCTCAAGAGATGGCGGCGGAAGGAGTAGATAATAATGAAATTATTCAATCTAATAATCAGAGAGGGGAACATGGAAAAAGGTATAAAGTTTTTGATCGTTTTGGCATTGATTAGCAGCACTGCATTAGCACAAAATTTCAATGATGCGTTAAGATTAAGCGAGAGTGGAATTTCTCTAAGTGCTAAAGCTCTAGGAATGGGTAATGCGTTTATTTCTCGTTCAAGCGGAGTTTCATCATCTCAGTTTAATCCGGCAGCAATTGCCTTCACTAAGAAAGCTCAGTTCGATTTAAGCCTGGATTACAACAGCAATAAAAATGACGCAACACTTTTTAATAGTCTCTACAATGCTGATCAATCATCTACTAATCTGAATGAAGCGGGTGTAATACTTCCGGTTCCCACAATACAAGGAAGTATGGCTTTGGCAATCGGATTCAATCAACAAAAGAACTTTAATAGAGTGCTTAGCTTTTCCGGATTTAATTCTGGAAATAACTCTATGATTCAAGACCTTACAAATTACAATGAAGACTTAGCTTACAATCTCGCGCTTAGTTATCCAATTTATGATAATACCAACAAGTACTTGTATGATACTACACGGATAAACGGCAATCTAAATCAGCGCGGAAAAATTTCTAGTGATGGTGGAATTAATAGCTGGTATCTCTCCGGCGCGTTAGAAGTAGAAAAAGATATTTTTGTTGGCGCTACATTAAATCTGTTAAGCGGTTCGTTTAATAGAACTAGGGTTTATACCGAAGAAGATTCTAAGAACATTTATGGCGCAAATTTACTGCTTGATCCACTTGAGCCAAAGTCTGCGGATTTCCAATCATTTACCACTACAGATAAAATTGCGTGGGATATAGCTGGCTGGGATTTGAAGTTAGGATTGATTGCTAAAGTAAATGAATTAGTTAATGTTGGTTTTACAATTCGTTTGCCCAGGACTTTTACTATAAAAGAAACGTATAGCGTTTTCGGTAGAAGTGTTTTTGGTACGGGAATGGTTTGGGATTCAGAATATGCGGATAGTAAAATTGAGTACGACGTGAAAGCACCCGCAGAATATTCCGCTGGAGCTTCTTATGCTGAAAAGAATTTCACTTTATCCGGCGAAGTTAAATTAGTAGATTTTTCTTCGATGGAATTCTCTTCCGGATTTGAAGGACTTGCCCGCGAAAATAAGAATAGAGACATCAAAGAATTGATGAGAACAGTTGTAAACATAAACGCCGGTGGAGAATATGTATTTACAAGTATGGGGTTAGCTCTACGAGGTGGATTTATTTATATGCCATCAGCTTTCAAAGATGATCCTAGTAAGTATGATAAAAAATTTATAACAGCCGGTATTGGATATAATTTTGCAAAAGGAATGCAGCTAAACATTGGTTATGCATACGGCTGGTGGGATGATTTTGGAGATAACTACGGAAGCGGTGTTAGCAGAACACTTCAGCAAATAACCACTAGCAACTTAACTACCTCAATTAAATTTAATTTTTAATCCTTTCTTTTGATTGACAAAAAAAAGCGCCTCATAGAAAGGCGCTTTTTTTTATCGTTTATTTTTTTTTGTTATCAATTATTGTCCTATTTGCAATTTCAAACTTCAATGGGTGATTACAGAAAAAAACTCCTCCATAATTCATGTAATACTGGCATATTGGTTTTGATTCAAGACATTGAACCATTTCCCCTTCAATGTAAATCTTGGCACTGCATTTTGGAACATCTCCTTCGCTTTTCGAATTACCATTATCTGATGTAAGATCCATAAACTCTCCGCATTAGTTGTTGTAATATATTACATCTAAATTTAAAAAAAGGACGCAACTTTCGTTACATCCTTATCAGAGGCACTGGTATGCCCGGTACAAAGACATAAGAAAGCGCGTCCATCTCTGGACGCAACCTTCTTGCATGTTCTTGTACCTTTGAAAATTACCAGTTTTCTGATAAGAACAACGCAATAGCTGCGTTAATTATTTAGTAGAAACATCTGAATTATTGGTTCTTTGTCACACTGAGCTTGTCGAAGTGTGATAATTTAGCTTGTAACGTCATGGTTCGACAAGCTCACCATGACTTAGTCTTAATATTTCAGAGGTTTCTAGTAACAAAATTTCTTTTCGACTTCCTCCGAACTATTTATAAATGTCTTTTCTGTGACCAATACTTATCCTAGAATAATGAAAGCGATTCCTTAAGAATGTTTTCTTTTAATCTGCCGTGTATTGCTTTAATAGAAATAACATCAACCTTTTGTTGCAGCATTCGTTCTAATTCATGCTTAAACCCGAGCCGGTCAAATAATGATTTGTTTTTCTCCATCTCAACCAATAAATCAATATCGCTGTCTCTATTTTCTTCGTTTCTCGCCACAGAACCAAATACACGAATGTGCTTTACACCGAAAATGGAGGCTAATTTTAAAATATCTTCTTTTCTATTTCTCAGTTCGGCAATGTGCATTAACAATCCTTTTTTTTTCAGAGTGGCTTATACATAGTTTTGTGTAGCGAAATTCAATACTTCTTTATTTTTCTTTACCGCCTTCTGTGCAAACTTGATATCTAATTGTTCCTCAAGTTCCTCAATTTTCCGTCTATTCTTTTTCGATTCTTTAATAAATCTATTGTATTCATCTATTGGTACAACAGCATATATTTTTTGTCCATCTTCATTGATAACGTAATGAGGTTTTAATTCCATTATTCACCTGTAATAAAGTAGTCTAATTTAGGCAAGCATAAATGCCCGTTTACTTTTAGCAAGTTAATGTTAGAAGGTAACTTTGTCAAGTTATGAATGCAAATCCAAAATCCTAAGTCCAAAATCCAAAAGAAATCCCAATTGACTACACTGTATTGGTCGCTTATCTTTAATGTAGTTATTAAGAGTTAGGGAGTTTCCAAATTCAAGGAATAATTTACAAGATAGAGAGTAAAGACTATTATCTCTACGACGAAAGCGGTAAAGAAATTCGCTGTTCGCTGCGTGGTAAGTTTCAGAAAGAATTTAATCTGAAACGCGATAAGCTTTACGAAATTGACATAGCAACTGTAGGCGATAAAGTCCGATACGAAATGAACCAAGACGGCAGCGGTGTTATTGAAGATATTTTGCCACGTACAAATCATATTTCCAGAAAAGCTCCTAGCATAAAAGGCTCCGGCACACGAGGCGAAAGACTGGAACAAAAAATTGCGGCTAACATAGATAACCTTGTAATTGTAAGCAGCTGCAAGAATCCAAAGTTTAATAATCGCGCAATAGATAGATTCATAGTTGCGGGTGAAAGCTCACA
>DAIEQT010000431.1 GCA_027347545.1 Ignavibacteria bacterium
TTCGGTATGCACATGGCAATCGGGCTTAAGAAACATGTTATTGCTTGGTTTGGTCTTTCTTGCGTCGCCGAAATCGAAATTTATGGACGCGGCGAAAAACTATACCAGAAAGATTTGGAGTGCTCCCCTTGCTGGAAGAAAATTTGCCCAAATAATCTCGAGTGTATTTCGATGATTGATTTGGACAAAATTGTTTCTCTGGCTAAGAGTTATTCACTTTTGAAAACTTAGTGTTTAATAACCATTGGATATAAACACTCTACTAAATTCCGATGAAAAGTTAATATTATTTTCTCCCCTACCTTTCCCTTTCCATATCATTATCTTTCTTAAGTGGATTTATAACAAAAGTTAGATTGTGAACATTGTTAAATAATAACTTTCTTTTCCGAGGTTTATCTGCCATGAAAATATCCTTTTCACCATTCCCATTACTTTTAGTTTTGCCTTTCGTTTTATTAGCACAAACCCCAATCGAAACTCCGGAGTTTTCTTCTAAAAGAGGTTTTTATTCGCAGAGCTTTGATCTTATAGTTACATCCAATGTTCCCGGGGCAACTATTCTTTACACATTAGATTGTTCAGACCCGCTAACTTCCTCAACGGCTATAACGCAAGCATCACCAGCAGTTATTAGAATTGATCCGGAAACTACACTTGGCAATAAACCCAAATCACCAAGCGTTATAGTGAGAGCGTGTGTTAGGACTGTAGATGTTTTATTTAGTAAGACAATAACGCATACATATCTTTTCATTGATAAAGCCCAAACTCTTTCGCCACAAGGACAAAAACCAGCGACCAACTGGCCATCAGCAACTACCAGTGGAAATCCGCAAGCAATTGATTACGGTATGGACCCTGATGTTTATAATGATGCCCGCTATAAAAATTTAATAGATGATGCCTTAATAGCTGTTCCATCTATTTCTATTGCTACTAACATCGAGCACATTTTTTCTAGAACAACCGGCATTTACATGAATGCATTGAAAGCTGGTGATGCGTGGGAAAGACCAACTTCAGTGGAATTGCTGAATCCGGATGGAAGCAAAGGTTTTCAAGTAAACGCCGGCATTCGTATTCGTGGCGGCTATAGCAGCCATGGAGAAAATCCCAAACATGCATTCAGGCTTTTTTTTAGAACTGAGTATGGCGACGACAAACTTAGGTTCCCATTATTTGGGAAAGAAGGTGTTGATGAGTTTAACAAAGTTGATTTGAGAACCGCGCAAAATTATTCATGGAGTTATCCAGGTCATCTCGGTCAGTATAACACATTCATCTCAGAAGTATTCTCGCGCGATCTCCAGAGGGAAATGGGACATCCTTACACAAGAAGCAGATTTTATCATCTCTACTTGAATGGCGTTTATTGGGGACTTTACCAAACACAGGAAAGATCCGAAGAGGATTTTGCGGTAAGTTATTTAGGCGGAATTGAAGAAGATTACGATGTAATAAAACCGGATGACAACAAACAAATTGAAGCGACTTCTGGAAATTTGGCGGCTTATACTTCGTTATGGAATTCGTGTAAAATCGGTTATACATCCTACGGAGAATATTTCAAAGTACAGGGTCTCAATGTTGAAGGAACGCCAAACAACCAATACAAAAAACTTGTTGATTTAGACAATCTGATAGATTACATGCTGACTATTTTCTTCACAGGTAATTACGATTCACCGGTTTCATCGTTTGGCGGCGACAGCATGATTAATAATTTCTTTGCGATATACAATAGAAACGCCAACGAAGGATTCAAGTACTTTGCGCACGATGCCGAACATTCTTTAAGAACCACACGCGGCGAAGGACCTGGTATAGGCCTTTTTGAAAATCGGGTGAGCCTAAGTAGAATGAACATTACAAGTTTCAGTTCGTTTAACCCCCAGTGGCTTCATTTTAGGCTTTCTGCCAATCCGGAATACAGAATGAAATTTGCAGACAGGGTTTACAAGCATTTTTTTAACGATGGAGTTATGACACCATCAAAATCAATTTCACTTTTTAAGTCGCGTGCAAAGGAAATTGAGATGGCAATTATCGGTGAATCTGCACGCTGGGGAGATACTTACTATTCTCCGGCAAGAACAAAAGATAATGATTGGCTTCCGGCTATAAATGATATTGTAAACAATTATTTCCCGGTTCGCTCGAACATTGTTCTGAGCCAGCTTTTGAGTGCTAACTTGTATACAACTGTAAACCCTCCCGATTTTAGTATTGGTGAACAAACCCAATCCGGAACAAGTGCTGGAGTAGCAGTCGGCAGTAAAATAAAAATATCTAATCCTCACAGACCAGACGGCACAATTGTTTATACTGTTGATGGGCAAGATCCGCGAGCAATCGGTGGAACAATTTCGAAAACGGCTATAGATGGAGGCGATGAATTCGAGATTACGATAAATCGAACTACAATATTGAAAGCAAGAACTCTTAACGGAAGTAGCTGGAGCGCGCTTCACGAGATCACTCTAAATGTTAACGCTGATCTAAAAAATTTGAAGGTAACTGAAATCCACTATCACCCGCTTGATAATGGCGCCATTAACAACAGCGAATATGAATTTCTCGAACTGAAAAACATTGGCAACGTTTCACTCAATCTATCATCAGCAAAGTTTGCAGAAGGAATTGATTATACATTCCCTGTCGGAACGAACCTTGAACCGAATAATTTTATTGTCATGGCATCGAACAAACAAGAATTCAACGTTAGATATAGTGCAGTTCCCTTTGATGAGTATGGCGGTCAATTAGATAATAATGGAGAGAAAATTGTTTTTGTTTCAGCTACAAACGATACAGTCTTTTCTCTTAAGTATGATGATTCAAGTCCGTGGCCAACTGCAGCCGATGGAGATGGTTTTTCTCTTGTATCCAAAAGCTCATCCCCAACCGGAGATTTGAATGATGCTTTCAATTGGCGTGCATCTAATTCAATTCATGGTTCTCCCGGCAAAGATGATCTTAATAGTTCAGACGCTGAAGAATATCAATATACTGCACCAACTGAATTTTTCTTGTATCAGAATTATCCTAATCCATTTAACCCGGGAACTACAATTAGCTACAAGGTTCAAACCGCATGCAAAGTAAGTCTAAAAATTTATGATGTGTTAGGTAGAGAAGTAGCTAATCTTGTAAACGAATATCAACAAGCGGGAACGCACAATTACGAATTGAGAATTGGGAATGGAGAATTGCCAAGCGGAATTTACTTTTACAGAATTACGGCGGGCAATTCATTTCGGACAAAGAAAATGATTTATCTAAAGTAACTGAAGTTAAGTATAAGTTGAATTTCGTGAATTATTTTTAGCAAAACTTGGTGACTTAGTGCCTTCGTGGCTCAATTTCTTAAGTTTTCTTTTTGCCACCAAGTCACAAACCTGCCCGCCACGTTGAATATACTTTAGCAGGCGGGGACACTAGGAAATCACAAAGTGCGTAACTTCAGTAAAGTA
>DAIEQT010000441.1 GCA_027347545.1 Ignavibacteria bacterium
TTAGCGAAGAAAGCTTGGAAGAAGCAGAGTCGTCATTAAACACTATCATCGAATTTCTTAAGCAGACTGAATTTGAAAGCGATTTTAACATTCCAAGCGAACTATCTTCTGTGAAGTTTGCAGTTGAACAAGCTTTGTTGAGTTTGGCTTTTCAGCAGAACGCTAACTTTTGGATAAACAAATTAGGTTTGGTTAATAAAGTTATTCCAGTAAATGCGGTTTTAGGTTTTGACAGCATTGAAAATATTCTCACCAAGCTTCAAGAGAAAATTGAGCTGGGCTTTGACACATTCAAGATTAAGGTTGGTAGAGAAAATCCATACAATGATTTTGAACTATTGGAAGCAATTCGAAACTCTTTCGGATACGATGTTAAATTACGCCTCGATGCCAATCAAAAATGGAGCTCAGACGAAGCGATTGAATACCTTGAACGCTTCAAAGATTACGTAATAGAATTCGTTGAAGAACCTTGCGAATTCACTTGCAGCACTTTCCGGACTGTTGAAGAATCTCACATTCCAATTGCTCTTGACGAGTCCATCAAATCTCAGCAGACAGCCGAATTGTACATCAAAGAATGTAAAGCAGAATTTTTGGTTATCAAGCCAATGATCACCGGCGGCATTTTTTCAGCCCTCAAAATTATTGAAGCCGCTAAACCCACCGACAAAAAAGTAATTATTTCTTCCGCGTTTGAAAGCGCGGTTGGC
Organism: Ignavibacteria bacterium; assembly: GCA_027347545.1. Taxonomy (GTDB): domain Bacteria; phylum Bacteroidota; class Ignavibacteria; order Ignavibacteriales; family Melioribacteraceae; genus Stygiobacter. The sequence continues at coordinate 714 of DAIEQT010000441.1, forward strand.
AAGAGCGCGCTTGTGATGCTTGCTTCAATACCAAATCATTATTACGCACACGGACTTGATACATCCGGCTATTTTGAAAATGATTTATGTTTTGATTCCTACGGCATTAATCAAGCAAAATTTTCTTTTAATCCATCTAACTATCCGCCAAAATTTATTTTGTCATTCTGATGATAAGGCTTACAAACACAGAACATTGGTTAATAGAGCAAGCAAGGTTGTCTCCAAATCGAACTGCAATTTATACTAGCGATGAAAAAATTAATTACAGTAATTTATTGGAACAATCTTTCGCTGCGGCAGGATATTTATCTTCAGTTGGGATAAAAGATGGCGATAACGTCTGCATACTTTCCGATCACCGTTACCAATTTTGGATTTTAGTAAACGCGCTTTGGTTTTTAGGCGCGGTTCCAGTCCCACTTAATTCGCGAAACACAAAAGAGGAAATTGACTGGCAGATAAAACATGTTGAAGCGAAACATTTGATTATACTTTCGACTCCACTCGAAGTAAAAAACGTTAACCGAATTATGCTTGAAAATTTTGATTTTCAAACTAATTCAATAACTGAAGCAAATATTCTACACTCTTCGTTCTACACTCCACACTCTTCACTCATCCTGTTTACTTCCGGTTCCACGGGCAAGCCAAAAGCAGTAGTTCATACTTTCAAAAGTTTGTACGAAAGTGTGAAAGCAATGGATTCGTCCTTTTCACTTAGTTCAAACAATCTCTGGCTTGCATCTCTGCCACTTTATCACATTGGCGGATTTATGATTCTCGTCCGCAGTTTACTTGCCGGTTGTGGAGTTGCTTTTCCTGACAATCTAAAACATGAAAGTATTATTGAGGTTTCAAATTATTTCAATCCAACTCATGTTTCGTTTGTATCAACAACAATTAAGAAATTTATAGAAGATGATTCTGAGCCGAATACTAATCTGAAACACGTATTTCTTGGTGGCGGGCCACTTTCACCAGAAATTTGCAGCCAGGCGGTTGATGCCGGATTTCCAATTGTAAAAGTTTACGGCTCAACGGAAACATGTTCTATGGTTGCCGCTCTAAAATCTACCGATATATATATTAGACCAAATTCCGTTGGCTTCGCCCTATCAAGAGAAATAAAAATCATAATTAAAGATGAAGTTGAGAGTAAAGGACAAAGTAGATATAGCTCCGGCGGTAATTTGCTAATTTCTTCACCAACATTGTTTAAAAAGTATTATAATGATGAATCATCTACAAACTCAAAAATAGTTGACGGCTTTTATCACACCGGCGATTACGGCTGGTTGGATAAAGAAGGATATTTGTACATCGAATCACGCCGGGAAGATATTATTATTACCGGCGGCGAAAACGTAAGCGCAAAAGATGTTGAGGAAGCGCTTCTTT
>DAIEQT010000446.1 GCA_027347545.1 Ignavibacteria bacterium
GAAACAAATTAGCGAACTAACATTGAAATCGGAAAAAGATCAGGCGGATATTGCCAATCTCAAAAAGCTTATTTCGCAATTAAGAGGAAGTATAAATCAGAGAGATTTACTTGTTCGAGACTTAGTTGACAGCTTGTTAGTTGTATTCATTAAGTCGCCGCAAAATTTAACTCAGAAAGAAAGGCGAGTTATGGTTACCAAAGTTAACAAAGGCAATCTGTTCAATAATGTTAAGCGTGCAATAGAAGATAACATTAACTTCACAAAAGTTACTCAAATGACGGCAAGTGATTTTTACAAAATGAAAAAACAACACCATGATTTTGATAAGGTTTGGAAACAAATTGGACCAAGATTAAGCAGCGTTTATCTAAGAGAGAAAGATAAGAAGTTGGAGATTGCTCAAATTGACACTTTGTTTGTTCAATGGAACAATCAGATGAATAACGAAATTTGGAGAAGTATCCATGCATTATTCATGGAAAAAAATATTAGCATGATTTCATTCAGCAACTCAAACCAGTTTGTAGATAAAATGAACTCATACATTGAGGATCAAATCAAAAACCTTGATGTTAAAAGTAGAGATGAGTCGGAAGAAATCTTTTATACATTCACCGATAGTGTTTATTTCAAAACAGTTGAGAAGAAGTGGATCCCGGTTCTGCTTGAGAACAATATGATGACTCAAGCAGAGAAAGATTTGATTGAAGCAAAAATCAAAGAATGGAAAGATGAAATGGCTCCGTCGTATGCATACATCGGTTTCATCTTAGTCGGAGTTATAATTATCGCAGTAATTTTATATGCTTTCAGAAAAACGAAAAAGACATTATCTAAGCCAGTCATATCTTGAGAGTGATTACAAGCACACTAACCCTTTCGATCCCGCTTTACGGCGGGATTTTTTTTCACTAGCAAGCAACAAAAAACTGCATTTTCTGAGCGAAAAAGCAGCTTTTCGGAAAGTTATAAATCTGCAATCACTTGCCTTATCCATGTCGTAAAACCGACCACATCATTTTGCAAGTAATCGCTACATACAAACTTGATAGCCCCGGTTAAATTAGCTCCCAGAAATTCAATAATTCAAGGACAAGTAAAAATGAATATTCTAGTTGTTGACGCTGCCAGTGTTGTTAGACGAAAATTGATAAAATATTTACAGCTGGAAGAAAAGTTTCACTTTGTGTTTGAAACCCAAACCGTGAAAGAAGCACAAAGAATTATGGGAACAATAAAAATTGATGTGATCATATTTGATATACAACTGCCTGATAAATCCGGCCTAGATCTGATGCTGCTGCGGCATAAACTTCTTTATAGACCGGTAATGATAGTTTGTTCAAATTACGGCTGGCCGCAATACCTGAATGCCTATGATAATTTGTCTGTTGATTACTTCTTTGATAAATCAACAGAACTTCTTGAACTAAAATTGTTCATCAAAAATCTGGTGGATAAAAGCGACGACTATTCCAGAGTATTAAGTCATAATCAAAATTTCAACTAAAAAATATAGGAGGCTGACATGAAACGTTATGCTGATTTCATTCTATCATTCACATTAATAATAATTACAGCGTTAGCGGTTAATGGCTGTAAAGACCCTTTCGATATTAACGAACCGCAAACTGTTAACAGTAGTGAAACACAAAAGTTTATGAAAATTGCTGAAAGTAGTTCTTCTGTTAACTCGTTCACCCCAAATTATAATGAAGAACAAGCTATGGCTCTTGCGGGCGCTCTCGGGAAAAACCTTTATCCAATCCGGATTGGACAAAAAATGAAGCTTGTGGATAAAAGTTTAACTCTCGTTAAAGACAGTACGACAGCTACCGGAACGCTAGTTCAAAAATATGACGGGCAATTAATAATTCAAGGCTCGTTTCAGGAGCCAACAATCGGTATGAACTCACATGTGGATACAACCATTACTAAGAATTTTTCCACTACAGTTACCAGAAAAATTCAATTCAAAAAGGTTGCCAACACTGGAAACGATACAATTGACTGGAAGGTAAACGCCGTCTCCCTTTCCAGTGGAGGGACTGCGGGAGACAATATTCAAATCGTAAAACTGATTCTTACAACTCAAGATGGAACCGAAGTGGTGATAGATGATCCGAATACATTTTTCTTCAAAGCCGGAAAAGAAAAGAAGTATAAAGATCATGACGAGGAGGAAGAAGAGGAAATGGATGATAATGACAACCATGGGTTTGAAGCCGGGCTCAGTATTGGAGGGCACGGTTGGAAAAATCTACTTACATGGTACAGAAAAAATCAACCTATAAAACTTACGGTTGAAATCTTGAGCAGATCAGCCGATCCGGATTTCATTACTGTTACTTACGGTGCAATGATGTACGGCAATTCGAGATCGAAAGAAAAATTTAATTTAGTATCCAGCAATCAGGAAGGGTCCTATTATAGAAAGATTTATGAGCGAAAATTGTACACACATTCTTTTGCTGCAAGAATGCACGCAGTAGTAAATGCATTACCGAGAAATGTAGTGTACGATACCGATACGAGTGTTGAAGAAAAAACATGGGGAATCCCATACAGAGTTAAATAAGTTTTTGCAAAGAGAAAACTAACTGATAATAATAAAAGGAGGATGTTACAATGTTAACTTTAAAAAAACACATAGGTCGTCTGCTTTTTGCAGCGGTAATTACAGCTTCACTTTTTTTCGCTGCATGTTCAAACGATGATAATCCCGTTAATTCAAACGGCGGAACTGCCAAAGTTGCCGGTAGAATATCATCCGGCAATAGTATGGCTAAAGCTTTGAGCAAAACCAGCGGCTCTGAAACTACAGCATCAGTTCAAGGCGCTGCAGTTGTACTGGCTCAAGTTCAAGCTGATGGATCGTTAAAGATAGTTTCTAATCAAAGTGTTCAAACTGATGTTTCCGGCAAATTTATTGTTGAAACAAATCTTAGCGGCGCAAATAATCTTGTAGTTGTAGCAACTCAAGGCGCAGCAGAATGGAAAGCAATTGTATCTGCAACAGTACAAAGCGGAACTACTGTTTACGCACCGCCGCTTAGTGTAGAATCCACTACAGAGACAAACCTCTATATCAAATTGGTAAGTCAGGGTCGCGCAAACAATATTGATGCTACTGACCTTAAGATTTTATTAAGTGCTCAGGGCGCAGCACATATTGGCGGTAACGCAAACGCCGAAGCTGAATTCATTAATGCACTGCAAGCTCAGTCGCAAGCTACAGTTCAGGCTTCAGGTAATTCATATTTCGGATTGTCAAGCAGTCAAATTCAAGCAATGCTACATGCAAAAGCAGAGGCAAAGGCAAAGTTAGATGCGGCATTATATAACTCCGGTGATACTGAAACTGAATCCGAAAATAATATTAACGAATATGAAGGATGGGTTTGCACAAATAGCAGCGTTAACGCAAACGTTCATGCTGAATTAATGATAATTGGTGTAACTACTTTTCTTAATGCAACCGCATCAATGAGCGCAAATGGAAGATTAGCAATTGCAAAATCTTTTTATAAGAGATATGCCTTTGTACTAAGTGTTGCTATGAGGCAGCAATTTCAGGCAGCCGGAGCCTCGGACTCACAAATTAGCGCTGTTAATTCTGCAAGCAGCTCGTTATATGCTTCGGTAAAAACTTCCAACGATCTGAACCAAATTGCAGATGCTTTTGCTCAATATCATTCTTCAATAAAAGCCCAGTTGAAACTTACTTTGGCATCTCATGCTAGCGCTGTTGAAACAACAGATACCAGTATTAACTCAGCTGCTTCGGCTAAAACAATTTTAAGCGCATCATTAGGCGGAACACTTTCACTCGATGCGATTATCAACGCTTACGTAGCATTCTTCAATTCGGTAAAAACAACAACTCAAACAATGTTTGTTGGTGCGTCATCAGCTCAAGTAAGCGCAGCTACTCAAATTATGATTCTGGCAAACATGAATTAAAAATTAATAGCGGGACCGGAAAACCCGGTTCCGCGTTTAGAAAATGAAAATAAATAACAGAGTGAACAAATTATTATAGTAGATTATTACAATGTCAAAATTTAATTACCCGTTGAGTGGAAAGGTCGGAAGTATAATAGTTCTTCTGATCGTTTCTTTTTTATATCTATCGCCGCATCAAATTAAAGCTGATGGCAGAGTTGAGGTAACAGGATCAATTCAAGTGAAAACAGATTCGAGTATTACGGTAAACTCATTGGAATTCTTAGTCAATTCATCAACTAAGATTTCCGGATCTATGAGTAGCAGTTTACCATTTGACAGCCTCAAAGTTGGTAGCTTAGTTAAAATTGAAGCAGAGTCCAAGATTGTTGGCAAACTTGTTGCAACCAAAATCCGATTAATGACGGCTAAAATAAATCTTGAGTTGAACGGAAAAATAACGGCACGCACCACAAATTCGATAACTGTAAAGGGAACTGAAGTTTTTGTAGATGCAAACACAATCATATTTACACAATTTCACGCCGCTCTTAGTTTTGCGGATTTGAAAGTAGGCGACAGTGTATTAGTGAAAGCAACTCAAGCGGTAGGCGGTCAATTAACTGCTGTGGCTATAATTGTGAAGACGGAAAACACCCGGCAGGAAATTGAGCTTGAAGGAAAGATTCAGGCAATCATCGGCACATCAATAAAAGTGAAAGATATTGTGTTCTTTGTTGATAGCTCAACGATCATTCTTTCGCATCATAAATCAATTCTTCATTTCAGCGACTTGAAAGTTGGTGACGAAGTGGAGGTGAGGGGATTCTTACGCTCGGATTCAACTTATCTGGCTTTGTACATCCGTGTGGAGAATGAGGAGTTTGAGCAAAAGGAATTAGAAATTGAAGGAACAATAAGTGCAATTGCCTCCGGCAGCATCACTGTAAACATGGTAACTTTTAAGGTTGATTCCAGCACCGTGATATATGCTCACGAAGGTGGAGTTCTTAGCTTCTCCGATTTGAAAGTTGGTGACCGGGTTGAAGTAAAAGCGATTCTGCTTAGCGATAGTACCTATAAAGCTGTCAGAATTAAATTAGAAAATGAAGTCTCGGATAATGAGCTGGAAGTTGCCGGCTTAATTGATTCGGTAAGTACCGATAATTTTACAGTGGGCGGTTACAAAATTTTTGTAAACACTCAGACCAAAATTTATAACCAGTTTAAGCAGAGCCTTACTTTTGCAGATTTGAAAGTAGGAACATTTGTAGTTGTTAAAGCCAATTTACAAAACACTACTTATCTGGCAGCAACAATAAAAGTTAGAAACAATAATAACGCGGAATCAAATTTTACCGGCGCAATAGAATCCATAAGCGGAAGTTCCATAACGGTAAAGGGATTAGTCTTTGTTACGGATCAAAATACTGAGTTTTTGGATGACAACCGGAACACCATTACAATAAGTGATTTGAAGATCGGGCAGATTGTAAAAATTAAAGCTACTCTTCAAAGCGGAAACCAATATTTAGCTCTTAGAGTTATAGCTAAGAATTTCTGGCGCCCGACCGTTAAAGTTGAAGGAGCCATAGAAAACTTAACGCTTACTTCAATTACCGTTATGGGAAAAACTTTCGCTGTAGATTCATCAACACTTGTTGTGGGGCATGGAACCGGCATAATCACTTTTGCAAGTCTAACTTTAGGATTGAATGTAGAAGTGAAAGGATCTTTGACTACAGCCGGTGTTTTAACTGCAAAACTAATCAAGGTTCATCCAGCTCATGAATTTGAAGTACACGGTAAGATTGATACGCTCTCTGCAAATCAATTTGTCGTTGCCGGATTAACAATCAAGACTGATCAGAATACAGTTTATTACGATGAGTTTGATAAACAAGTAACTTTCGATAGCCTTAAAGTCAATCAGCTGGTAGAAGTTAAATATGTAAAGACGGTAACAAACGAAAATCTTGCTGTTAAGGTTGAGATTGAAAAGGATCCTCATTCTGTTCAGTTTAACGGAATAGTAACAGCAACTAGCGCAAACAGTATTCGTCTCTCAATTCCTTCATTTTCGTTAACAAGCAATACTGTGTTTATTAGTTCCACTTACTCTCCGGTACAATCTTCTTCAATTAAGGTTGGACAAAGTGTAACTGTTTGGGCTGATCAATCGCCAAATGGAAGTTTACAAGCGGTTCAGGTTCAACAAATATCCGCTGCAGTAACAGCAATTGAAGGAAATAAGGATAAACTCCCGGTTTCTTACGAGCTGAAACAGAACTATCCTAATCCGTTCAACCCAACTACGGAAATTGCATTTACTTTGGCAAACCAAGAAAATGTGAGTTTAGTAGTTTATAACATAATTGGGCAGGAAGTTGCAACGTTGATAAGCAGCCCAATGAGCGCTGGTGCTCATGTAGTTAAATTTAACGCGGCTAATCTATCATCCGGAATTTATTTATACAGATTGAAAGCCGGAAACTTTGTTTCTATTAAGAAAATGATTCTTCTCAAATAACTTTCCTATATGTGTTCAGCGGAGGATGAGTTGCTACTGACTTATCCTCCCTCTTATTAACAATTTCTAAAATCATCTTGGTGTAAAAATGAAATCTTACGTTTATGTGTTACTGCTTGTTTTAATAGTGACCACATCAATATCCACACATGCGCAGAGCAAAAAATTTGGTCTGGGTGTAATTTTTGGAGAACCGACCGGCTTGAGTGCAAAGTTATGGCTATCAAATACTAATGCATTAGCTTTTGGATTAGGCTGGTCTGTGCAAGGTTACCGTTTCAATGGT
>DAIEQT010000463.1 GCA_027347545.1 Ignavibacteria bacterium
ACGCATCGAAATAATTTTGCTGTTTAAGATGAATTTGTGCAATCTCAACTAGGTCTTTCGGATTTACTTTTTCATTTTCCTTTATTGGATTGTCAGAAGCATATTGTGCAGTGGGCTCTGAAGTCTGTTTGTTTGATTGATTTACTTCATCATGATTAATTGAATTTACCGTGATTTCATCTGCTGCGTCATTTTGATCGTAATATCCTTCGCATGTTGAGCAAATCGGAATTTCATCAAACCGTCCTTGTTGCCACAAATCAATCATTCGTCCCCGTTGATCACCTTCCATAATCTCTGCGAGCCGTTGACCGCTTAAACTTCCAACAACTCCTCGGCTGTTCAAGTCGGCACAACAAACGGTTACGTTTCCATCTGCAAGTACCACCAAATTGTTTTTCAAAAACTTGCACAGTTGATTTCTGTTTTTTTGTATTGGTTTCGCGCGTGGAAGTTCATCAGTAGCCAACGTTCCTTCCCACGAATGAGGATGTCGTAATTCATAACTATGAGCAAGATCAAGCACGGATCTGAATTCAGTGTCCATCCAATTGACATTTACCGGTTTATCTGGCGGCACCATACAAATTATTCCCAGCTTCGTCTTACTGTTCGATTCTTTAATCCCTTCATAAATTCGTCTGACATTTGAAGAAACTTTCGACCACTTAGCGCCTTTTCTTATATATTCAAAATTTTCCGGACTGCCACCGTCAACACTCACTCTTATCTCATCAACAACGGAGTTCTGAGTAAGTAGTTTCAAAGTGCTATCTTTAAGTTTAGTTCCATTTGTAAGAAGTGCTATATGAATCGTTTTTTTGAACTTTGGTTTATAGTCGACAATCAATTTTAACGCTTCGTCAATCTTTGGATGAAGCAAAGTTTCGCCGCCATTATGCAAATCAATTCTTTCCAATTCAGGTAGTTCACCTGCGGCAATTTGTTTTAAAACTTCTTCAAACAGTTCTATCGGCAAAAATTGAGCGGGTTTTTCATGATCGAGTATGCACCAACGGCATCTCAAATTACAGATTGAACTCAATTCAATGTTCAACCATTTGCAGCTTTTGTCGAGATGATTTACCTGAGCTCTTACATTTAAGTCTTTGTTTACCGTGGATGGCTCAATTATGATTTCTTCTTTGGTTGGTTTGATGCAAAAGAAAAGATCACAATCATAAATTCCGAGATGAGGATGAGATGAGCGTTCATAACTTACAACAAAGCCGGCTTTTTCCAATTCCTTAAAAAGCTGCTTTCCGTAGATGCGATAAAGCAAAGCGCCGGAACCTTGCAGCGGGTCGCCATGATAAACAGCTGGTTGTACAAAAACATCATTCGCGGAATTTGTTTTGTCGATCACATCAACAAAAATATTATGATCGAATTGTGAACCGTCAAACGGCACGGTAAAAATTAGAGCGCCTCCTGGTTTCAGTACACGGTAAATTTCGCTAATTGCTTCTTTGTATAGACGGACATGTTCGAAAACATCGCTTGTAAGAGCAACATCAAAGCTGTCGTCATGAAAGGTAAGTTTAGAAAGGTCCTGGCAAAAGTGACGTTCGCCTAATTGCACGCCATGTTCTACGTTTTCAAAGTAGTCGCTGGTTATATATTGTTTCTTAGACCGCAGAAGTTTTGCAACGCTATATATCGAATCGGTATCGTAAATCGAAATGTTTTGTTCGCACAGTTCTTCGGATAATTCAACAACTGTTTCTGAAGTAAATCCTCTACTTTGCAAATATTTCAGTAAGCCCCTTGATAGTTGTCTAATTCGATTAGAGGAATTACAATTATCACAAATCATCGTCTCGCGAAATAATTGGATTTTTTCTAGTGTGAAGAATGTATCTGTACCGCATACGACACACGTGCCGTGGAAATAAGGAAGAAATGGCTGACTCATAGTTGTCATGCCTTCATTCTTCAAAACATTTTCGTCTTTATCAATTTGAGTGCTTCCGAGAAAACCTATTTCGTTTAGAATAACAGAAAGTTTTCTGGAATCTGAGGAAGAAGAATTGAGATTAGAAGGTGTATAAGTGCGCGATGCAACCATGCGCACAGTTGCTAATCTGCGTGGTTTGTTTATTCCATTGATTTCCTTTTCGAGACTAAAGACCCCAGCTTCGCTAAGATATGCGTTATCTAAAAATTCATCATCGATAAAAACTGAAAGAGTAAGTGGCTCAACCTGGCAAAATAATTCCGGAAAATATCCGCTGATAAATAATATTTCTGCCGAGGAGGGAATATCAATTAAAACTTTTGCTTCTTTGCCAATGAATCTATGACCGCCGCGTTCCAAAGAAAAGAATCCGCTTAACAGCCGATGAGAAAAAGAAATATCATTTGGATTAATCGTTGAAAAATCCGGCTCATTTAAAAGACTGAGATTATTTTTCCCGTTCGAAAAGAAATCATACGAACACTTATGTTCGGATTTACTTTTATAAGAATAAAGCATAGACGGCTGTTCTTTTTCAGAAAAATCGTTTGACAATGGATTACTCCTCTCTTGAGAATTTATAATTCAATTTTTATTGTTTTATCCTCTACCCGTATAATCAAAGGGAAACGTTCTATTTCTGTACCAATCCGGAATGAAATGTTTTGAATAAATTCAGAGTACCTTGTGAGGGGTATTGGCATAATGGCTATTAATAGCCACTGGGATTTCTAGCTGGTTTTTTTGAAGTTGAACAGACCTTGCTTTTAGCAAGTATATAATAAGTGGAAATGATATGGTTTCAATCAAGACATCTAATGGAGAGTTTTATCACGTGATGAAATTAACATACAAGTA
>DAIEQT010000470.1 GCA_027347545.1 Ignavibacteria bacterium
GTTTCATTTTTTCTAATTCATCTCTTTTGCATTCAAGTAATTGCCCAGCAACAAAAATATGGCTTGGTAATTCATGGCGGCGCCGGTACAATTCTAAAGAAAAACATGTCGCCGGAAAAAGAAGCCGCATACACAGAAAAACTTACCGAGGCTCTTTCCACCGGTTACAAAATTCTTGATTCCGGCGGAACATCACTCGATGCGGTTAATGCAGTAATAAATATTATGGAAGACTCGCCATTGTTTAATGCGGGCAAAGGAGCAGTACTTACAGAAAAAGGGGAAGCCGAACTTGATGCGTCAATAATGGATGGAAAAACTTTAGCGGCTGGTGCTGTTGCCGGAGGTAAGCACATCAAAAATCCAATTAATCTTGCGCGGTTGGTAATGGAAAAATCTCCTCACGTTATGATGATTGGCGATGGCGCGGAAGAATTTGCAAAGCAAAACAATTACGAACTTGTTGATAACAAATATTTCATAACGGAAGAACGCTGGCAGCAATACCAAAAAATGAAAGAAGCACAAGATCAAAAACATGGAACTGTTGGATGTGTTGCGCTTGATAAAAACGGAAACTTAGCTGCGGGTACTTCTACCGGCGGAATGATGATGAAAAAATTTGGACGTGTAGGCGATGCGCCAATAATTGGAGCGGGAACTTACGCCAACAACAACACTTGCGCTGTTTCCGCAACAGGGCACGGCGAATATTTTATCCGTCTCGGCGTAGCGCGAGATATTTCTTCCTTAATGGAATACAAAAATTATTCACTTCAACAAGCTGCAGATGAAGTGATTAATGTTAAGCTTACAAAAATGGGTGGAACCGGCGGTGTAATTGCTATTGATAAAAATGGAAACATAACCATGCCGTTTAATACTGAAGGAATGTACCGAGGATACTTTCTGAACGGTTCCGGGCCGGTTGTAAAAATTTACAAAGATTAATTAGCGGGGGTTGTTAACCACAACTAATAGGAGTGATTTAATGACCTTAGTAAATTATTTAGCCGTACTTGTTTGTGCAATCATAGCAATGGGAATCAGCTATTTTTGGTATAGTCCATTCTTGCTTGGCAAAATGTGGCTGGACTCAATGGAAAAATCCGAAGAGGAAATACGAAAAGATTTTAAGCCGCTAAAAACTTATGGAATATCTTTTATCAGTTATCTGGTAATCGCATATTCAATTGCGCGAATGATGATTTACGTTAATGCAACAACTGTTTCTGAAGGAATGCGTCTTGGCTTCTTATGCTGGTTCGGATTTACCGCAACTACAATGACAATAAATGCACTTCTTGAAGGAAAATCTTTACGTCTGGTTCTGGTAGATGGCGGGTATCATCTAATTGTTTTCTTGATTTACGGTGTTATACTTGGTGCGTGGCAATAACTCTAAAAACAAATTTATAGAACATGAATACTGCTCTTGTAGTTTTTGATTTTGACGGAACTTTAGTTTCTTCTCACGAGACTATTTACAAAACGACCGTGCACGCATTGGGCGAAGTCGGTGTAGCGGCGGAGATGCCGGAAGAAAAATTCTATCAAATGATCGGATGGCATTTCGAAGATATCTTTCGCGAGTTTGGTTTCTCCGTTCCAGATTTTGAAGCGTTCATAAAGATTTATAAGTCGCACTATTTTAGCCATCTCGATTCTTCTTTTGTTTATTCCGGCGTAGAAGAAATCCTTTCATCGCTTAACGGAAACAAAATCAAAACGGCTTTGCTTACAACTAAAGGACAAGACCAGGCGGAGCTATTATTAAAACATTTTGGTTTGATAGACCATTTCGATTATGTGATGGGGCGCCGTCCTGGAATTGCGCATAAGCCATCGCCGGAACCGCTTCTAAAGATTTGCGCTGATGTGAATGTAAAACCGGAAGACACAATAATTGTTGGTGATACAGAAATGGATATTGTATGCGGCAGAGAAGCCAAATCAAAAACTTGCGCTGTTACATATGGTTACAGAACCAGAGAGTTCCTGCAAAAACAATTGCCCGATTTTTTGATTGACAAAATTGAAGACTTGGAGTATATAGTTACTGGAATGTAAAATGATTAGGGAGAATGTGCTATGGATAGGTCCGGAAAAGTTACAGTTAATGTCATTGGAGGAGTTGCTTCAATAAGTTTTTCTCATCCGCAAAGTAATTCTCTTCCAAGCAGACTTCTAAAAGAACTAACTGAATCAATAAATAAACTCGCAGAAGATAAAAACGCCCACGTTATAATAATTAGAAGCGAAGGAGACAAATCCTTTTGTGCGGGAGCTTCGTTTGATGAACTGCTTGAAATAAAAGATTACAAAACCGGCAAAGAGTTTTTTATGGGATTTGCCCGGCTGCTAAATGCGATGAGAAAGTGTCCTAAGTTCATCATTGCGCGGGTTCATGCAAAAGCAGTTGGCGGCGGAGTGGGAATTGCGGCTGCGGCAGATTATACAATAGCTTGCAACGAAGCCTCGGTTAGATTAAGCGAGCTGGCGCTTGGTTTGGGCCCATTTGTTGTCGGTCCGGCAGTAGAAAGGAAAATCGGCAAGACAAATTTTATTACCATGTCAATTGATGCCGAATGGCACGATGCGTTTTGGGCAAAGCAAGCCGGATTATTCACCAAAGTATTTGCCAACAAACACGATCTGGATGAAGCTATTTCTGTACTAGCAAAGAAAATTTCTTCTTGCAGCCCGGAGGCAATCTCTGCAATGAAAAAAGTTTTCTGGAGTGGAACAGAAAATTGGGATGAACTTCTGGAAGAGCGCGCGGAAATTAGCGGCAGATTAGTTTTAAGTGAATTCACAAAGAATTACATAAAGAATTTCAAAGGGAAATAACTCACCAATTTATTAGCTTCTTAACTAAGTCGAGATTCCATATTTTTCGACAAAATAAGTATCGGGAAAAATGGATTTTACTAAACTTCGTTATCATCATCTTGGCATTCCAACAAAAGAAAAACATGAAGGAGAAGTTTATCTCGAAGAATTTAAAGTGTATGTAGCAGGGTATGATACAAGTCCATACAAAATAGAATGGATGCGGTACGAAGATGATTCGCCGGTAAACAAACTTGTGCAGTCGGTTCCCCACATTGCCTTTGAAGTTGATGATTTAGAGGAGGCAATAAAGGGGAAAGAAATTCTTATTTATCCAAACAGTCCGTCAGACGGAGTAATTGTTGCCTTTATAGTTGATAATGGTGCGCCTATCGAATTCCTTCAAATAAAAAAAACTACTAATGCCGAAAAGTGATCTACATAATTTCTTGAACAAACGAGAATGGCTGCTTTTGTTAATTGTATTTCTTGTTTCCGCGGCAGTGCGTTTAAAAATAAATTACAGCACAGAATACATTGGGGGTGGAAATGGCGCGTTCTATTTAGTTCTAGTACGCAACATTCTCGAGCATGGCGAATTAGTTTATAGAGAATTCCCGCTAGTCTTCTGGCTGGAGGCAGCCATTGCATATATTCCTCTCAAACTAGGTTTGATGAATATAAACTCGGCAATAGATTTCTCTTCCCGCGTGTTCGATTCAATAATTCCAGCGCTCTCAATTCTACCAGCATATTTGTTAACTAAAAAGCTGTTAGGAGAAAACGTAAAACCACTTGCAGCAGTAATCATAGCTTCAACTTCTGTTTTGTATATTTCATTTTTTATGCTGGTCTCAGATTTTCAAAAAAACGCGCTTGGACTGCTTTGGCTCTTTTCATTGCTCTACTGGTTATTAAGATTTCATGAAGAGAAGTCGCTGAAAAATATTTGTTTTGCCGCATTATTTCTTTTTCTCACCGCAATTACACATTATGGCTGCATCGCTGTTGCAATAGCAATAGTAGCGTTTGATCTCTTGATTCGATACGCGTTAAAGTTTAGCTGGAAAAAAATGGCGATCGGGTTTGGCGCCATCATAACAGTGAACATATTAATCTATTTGGTTGTGTATTTTGTTAGTCCTTGGCGAGCCGAATCCTTGCTTGAAGCGCCATTGAAATTATTCAAAGACCCGGTTCTTTTTTCCATTCTTAAGAAAGAACCGGTTATATCTCCGATTGATTTGGTAACCATTGTACTTGTTAACTCTGTTGCTTTGATTTCTCTTTATAAATTTATACGCAAATTCAAATCTCTAAACGAGAAACACCGTGGATTTGTTTTAACAATGATTTTGGTTTCACTATTTCTGTCATCACCATTTCTGGGCTTAGAAGTTGCACAGAGATTATTTTTTATTTCATATTTAACTGCGCTTCCGCTAATAGCTTTTATTTACAAGGATCTGAATTCGGTTAGTCTTCGCAAAGCTGTAATTGGGTTTTTGTTTTTGGTTATAGCTGTTTCATCGTTGTTAAGTTTTGGCAGGCCAAATTACTCTAACATGAATAGAACTTTGTATGCGGAAATGACAAAATTGCAAAATATTTTACCCGAAGAAGAAAAAACTCTTATTGTAGCTAGACACGGAATGGAGTTTTGGTCATCATGGATTTTTAGAAACATGGCGGTTCGCCAGGAAGAATTAGGTGAAAGCTATTGGCGCTGGTACAACAAAGTTTATTTCTTAATTCAGAAAAAAGATAAATCTCCGTTTGGACCGGCGGGATTGTTTGGAAAACCATTTCCCGAACCCGCAATTCCGCCAAAGAGCGAGCTCGTTTACGAAAACGAGTATTTTGTTATATACAAATCCATGGAACCGCCGAAAGACTTTTCAATATTTAATAAGAGACGCTGATGAGAAAATTAATTTTCTTTATATCAATTTTCTTTGCTTTAACAGTAAAAGCACAAACATGGGATTCGTTAAAAGTGGCACAGATTTTTGGAAAGAATGTTGGAACGATGGTAATCTATGATAAAGCAAAAGAAAAGTATTATAGATACAATCAGCCGCGCGCCGCAGAACGGTTTACGCCCGCATCTACGTTTAAGATTCCAAACTCGTTGTTTGGTTTAGAATCCGGCGCGATTACTGATGAAAACCACTTACTAAAATGGGACGGTGTAAAGAGATGGAGAAAAGAATGGAACCGTGACAATACTCTTGCAACTGCAATCAAATATTCGGTTGTTTGGTACTATCAAGAATTGGCAAGATTGGTTGGAAAAGAAAAATCGGAAAAGTATCTGAAAGACATTGGCTACGGAAATTGCAGAGTTGGCGATAAAATAGATTTTTACTGGCTGGATAACTCGCTAAAAATTTCAGCAGAAGAACAGATAGCATTTCTAAAACGTTTTTATGATTACAAACTTCCGTTTTCGAAAAGAAGCGTAGATATAGTTAAGAAAATAATGCCGGAAGAAAAGTATAAAAATTCTGTTATGAGATTTAAGACCGGTACAGGAAACAAAGAAGATGAAACATGGCTGGCCTGGCTGGTTGGCTATGTAGAGAAAAAAGGAAATATTTATTTCTTTGCGTTTAATGTTGAAGCGCCAACTTTCGAAAAAGCCGATAAACTGCGGAACGAAATTTCTCGTAATGTTTTGAAGCAAACAAAAATTCTAAATTAATTGCCAGCACGGAAAGGTTATGAAACAATTAAGTGAAATATTTATTTACCCCATAAAATCGCTTGGTGGAATTTCTGTAAGAGAAGCAGATGTAACCGACCGCGGATTAAAATACGACCGTCGCTGGATGTTAATTGATTCGAGTGGAATGTTTTTAACGCAGCGCACCCATCCTCAAATGGCATTAATTAAGGTTGATGTTTCCAAAGACACATTGTTCTTCAGAAATATTAAGAATACAGATCAGTTTAGTGTTGGGATAAATGAAACAACCGGTAAGAAAATAAACTCAACAGTTTGGGATGATCAAGTTGAGCTTCTGCAAGTAAACACAATTGCCGATGAATGGTTTAGCCAGAATTTGAACACAAGATGTAAACTTGTGTTTATGCCGGAAGAAACTAAAAGATTGGTTGATAAATCATATGCGCATAACGATGAAATAACGAGCTTGTCGGACGGCTATCCGTCTTTGATAATTGGTCAATCTTCGCTTGATGATCTCAATTCGAAATTAGTGAAGAAAATTCCAATGAACCGCTTCCGGCCGAATTTAGTTTTTACCGGCGGCACTCCTTTCGAAGAAGACACAATGAATAAGTTTTTCATAAGCGGAATAACATTCTACGGTCTAAAACCTTGCGGCAGATGTGTTGTAACTACTATTGATCAAAACACGGCGCAAAAAAGTGAAGAACCGCTTAAGACTCTTGCATCTTACAGAACTTTCGGCAACAAAGTTAACTTCGGAATGAATTTGCTTCACGAAGGAAGCGGAATGTTAAAAATTGATGATGAGATAATTACAGTAGAGAAATAAATGCTTACCATTTATGATTTACTAAAAGGAAACGATCTTCGATCTATCGGCAAATCAAACGAAGTAGTTGATCTTGTTACAAGCGATCCAGCATTATTTGAGGAAGTATTCAATGGCATTTTTCACGAAGATAAAGTAATTCGTGCGCGCTGTGCTGATGCGGTAGAAAAAGTTTCGCGTAAGTTCCCGGAGTATATTCAGAAAAGAAAGAGTGTGATTCTTAAAAATCTCAAAGCGTATAATCAAAAAGAAGTAATATGGCACATCGCTTCGATGCTTGGGGTTTTAAAACTCACGCCAAAAGAAAATAAAACCGTTACAGAACAACTTTACAAATGGCTCGAATCATCCGACAGCATAATAGTAAAAGTAATGTGTATGCAAACACTTTCAGACTTTGCAATGCGGAACAAAAAACTGATTAAAAGTGTCCGCGATGAAATTGAAAGACAAATGATAACCGGCGCGCCGGCAATAAAGGCAAGGGGAAGACATATTCTAAAAACCTTTGAAAAAGCCAACTGAAACTAAGATTTACACAAATAGCGGCACAAAATATGAATCGCTATTAAGGCAAAATTCATTTAAATTTCAGTAGTAGAAAAGCATTGTTATGGTAACTTCCGTGGGAGAGATAAGAAAACAAGTTTCATTTTCTAATCACTCAAAAAGCGGGGTGCGTTATGAAAAAGATAGTTGTTTTGTTTTGCTTAGTTTTTTTTACGGGGTGCTCTTCATATCAAGTAGATGAAAAATATTCTAGCTTACCAACTCTTTTAGAACACATTGAACTGCCTCCAATACCGCAAAGAATTATTGATCCGGATTTTCGTTTAACAATTAAAATGCTGGTTGATGAAAATGGGAAAGTAGCTAAAGCTTATCTTTTGCGAGGAAGCGGGCTGCCGGGTTGGGATTCGCTTGCAATCAACTCAATCAAAAAGTGGAAATATGAAGCGGCGATACTGGAGGATAAACCGGTTAGCATTTGGCTGGTTCAAAAAGTAAAAGTCCAATTTGAAAACCCTTGCTGTATTATACTATCGCAAATAGTATGCAGTTCATACGACACAGCTAATGTGGTTATGAAAAAGTTAAAAGAAGGAATGGATTTTGGTGAGCTGGCTACAACGTACTCATGCGATTCTTCTAAAGCCGCCAAAGGATTTATAGGTCCCAAAGATGTGTTTCGCTACACTCCTGAGATTTGCCGGGTTTTAAAAAGGCTTTCGATTGGTGAATACACACAACCATTGGAATTTGGAAAGCGGTATGTAATTTTTAAGAGAATGAAAAATTAGTGACCGGAGAAATTCTGAACTACGAGTTAACTTAAAATGTTAACAAGGTACATTTCTCAATTAATAAATTAGAAAGGAACATCTATGGCCAATGTATTAAACTGGTTTGAAATTCCCGTAAGTGATATGGCACGCGCAGTAAAATTTTACTGTGAGGTTATGGGCTACAAATCAATGTCTCAAATGAATATGGGTGGACTTGATATGTCTATCTTTCCGATGGAGGGAGAAGGGATTGGCGGTTCACTTTGCAAGGGCGAATGGTACAGTCCATCTCAGGAGGGCGCTGTTGTCTACTTAAATGCAAATCCGGATTTGAATATTCCTCTTTCTAAAGTAGAACAAGCCGGAGGAAAAATAATTATGCCCAAGAAGTTAATTACAGAAGAAATTGGTTATATGGCGATTTTCATAGATAGCGAAGGGAATAGAATAGCGTTTCATTCCAACAAATAATTACCTATAGCGGCTTGCACAATGCAAACCACTTCTTCTACAAATTATATTTTTTCTCTAGGTCTCTTGCGCGGTAAGTTAATCTAGCATTATCAACATCATCAATAATGTCTGCAAGGTATTTTGCTTTAGCTTTATCAACTATGTTTCTGAGATAGATTTCTAAGAGATATTTTATTTATGTTAAGCGAATAATTGAGGTAAGTATTTTTATTAGTAAGTATAGACTTTACAACTTTGCCGTTATAGACTAACGACAATGTTCCGTAACTGGAAACAAAAAGAGAATCATTCCATAAAAAAGGGGCGGTCTTGTACAATATCAGATTATCGATGAACTTATTTTGCCGGGGGAATTTGACGGAACTTGCTTTTCCGTTTGAGTAATACTAAAGGGTCGAATCTGTTTTTATATAAACGTTACCCCTCGAATCCTCAACAAAGTTATTTGCCACGTTGAAATTCGAACGGAATTTATGAGTCAGATCGCGAAACTTTTTTCCATCATAGATTATAATCTTGCCAAGCTCGGAAGATATCCATAGTTGGTTTCTGCGATCCGCATAGATATTATAAATTCTGTCTGAAGATAGTTCGGGATAATTCCTAACGGAAAACGTCTTGAATTTTGTTCCATCAAATCGAACAAGACCGCCGTAAGTTGCCATCCAAATAATGCCGTTTTTATCCCGGCAAATTCTGTTTACCGTATTTTGCGGCAATCCATTGTTTGAATTCCAGTTAGTAGTCACAAATGTTTCAGAGGGGGTTAGCTTTTTTATGCTTTTTAAAATTTGAGGCTGAGAACAAACGGTTAATAATCCCCAGAGCGAAAGAAGCGCTATAATTCCACCATATTTGAAATAATTCACCTAGAAATCCAAACTTGTGCTTTCGTATTAACGAGCTAATATTAGGTTAATAAAGTAAACAAATCAACGATAAAGATTGAAGGAGAGACTCTATTTATTTGATTTATCAATCAAAGATTCGAAATACTTCCGAATCAAATTTTCGTAATCCTTTTTATAACCCTCCCGGACAGCTTTTTGCAGCTCATCGCGCAGTTTATTTTTGCCTTCATCAGTAGAAAGAATTAGCTCTGGAGGAGTATTACGTGCAACATTCTCTCCGGTGTTTGACTTTCTATCCTTCTCGAAATCACGTTCATTTACAGAACGTTGTGCATCTATAAGTTTCGATAGGATTTTCTCCTGCTGTTTAATCAATTCGTCATCAACTTTTTCCGGTTGAAGATTTGTAACAACTTCTTTCATTTCATTTAGAATCTTCTCAAGATTCGAAGCCAAGCGTTTAGATTGTCCCGATTGTTTCGCCTCTTGGTTTAACTGCTCTAAAGATTTGCGAATGGCTTCCTGTTGTTGCGCAAGCCGCTGCATTTGACTCATCATCTCTTGAGATAGTTTGCCTTGGTTCATCATTTGCGTAAGCTGGTTTAAACTCATTTGCTGTTGCGCCATCTGCTGAAGCTGCTGCATCATACTCATCATTCCACCCCCTTGACCGCCCTGCATAAGCTGATCCATTCCGCCTTTTAACATACTAGCCGCTTCATTTAATTGCCCCATAGCGTTTATCTGATTGCGGTATGCAAGCTGAGCACCAGGTGTTTGCATTGTTGAAATTGCCTGCTGCATTTCCGAGAGAGCAGCGCCAAGAGCTTTTCCCATTTCCGGTGAAATTGCAAAGGTCTTTTGTGAAAGCGTACTCATATTTTGCAGAACCTTGTTCAAGCTGCTCTGAATTTCCTTTTGTTCTCGAGCCGCTTTATCGAATTCCTTTGAGTAAGGACTAAACTGCTCTGTTTTATTTTTTAAACCTTCTTGCTGTTTTGAAAGATCGAGAAGGTCATTCAAAATTTTAGCCATATCCCAAAATGTTTTCATCTGATTCATCTGCTGCATAGACGATTGCATATTTTTCGTCTGCTGTTTCAAGCTTTTCATATTTTCGGAAAGCTGCTGCTGGTTGTTCATTGCTTGCTGTTTCATCATTTGCTGCAAGTCTTTCATTGCTTCATCAGAAATCTCTTCATTATTCTGTTTATCGAATTGTTCAGCAAGCTTCTGCATCTCATCTTTTGGCATATCTTTTAACGCACTCATCTTATCTTGAGCATCCTTCATTGCGTCATCAAGTTTTTTCAGACTTTCAGATATGTCTTTTTGTTTCTTCGCAAGCTCATTCCGTTTTTGCGAGTCGTTAAGATTGGCTTGCTCAGTCTGCTTTTTCAACTCATCAATTTTTTCTGATAGGTCTTCTGTGCGCTTTATCAGCTCATCAACCTTCTGCTCTGCTTGTATTCGTTTGAGTAAATTTAAAGTACGCTCAATGCTTTTCTTAAAATATTCTTCGTTAGCCTTCACTTCCTCCATAGACATCTGGACATTATCCCGCATCATATTTTTCAGCGATTCGCTCAATCGGCTGAGCGCATCCTTTAACTCCTTGCTATCGAACTTATTCATCAACTCTTGCAGCTCATTATACTTCTGTAAGGTTTCTTCCGAGAGAAGGTTGTTCTTCATCAAATCCTTTTGCATTTCAGAAAGCTTTTGTGAAATATCCCCTACTTTATCACCAAGCTGCTTAAACTTTTCAGCAGCCTTCTCAACACGCTCTTTTTCCTGCCAGGATATTTCTCTGTTGTTTACCTTCATGTCGTCGCTAATCTTTTTCATCTCTTGCTGAAGCCGTTCGGCTTCCTTCAAAGTTTCAGCAAGTTCTTTAGCAGAATTATTTTGAGCTTCATCAGACTTTGCTAAAATCTGCTCTAGTGATGGAACAACGATTGTTAAACTTTCAGTTCTGGCAGATTTTGGACCATTAACATTATCGTTGTCAAAAACTTCTAAGTAGAAAGTAAGAGCTTCACCTTCGCCAAGATAAAGTGAAGCTAAATCCCAGACAAAGTAAACATCATCCTCTTTGTTCTCTTTAGAAATTGTAACCGGTGCTTTTGTAAAAGCTTCTTCAGGCTCTCTATACTTTGATTGCGACAACTTATAGTTAAGCTGCATCTGGGAAAAGCCGTAGTCATCGCTAATTTTTGAAATAAGAGAAATCTTTGTCTCATTACTCAAAGTAACATTTGTTGTTGGCGAGATTAGTTCAATGCCCGGAGGATTATCACTAAGCGTCTTAATCGAATAAGAAATTGGATTAGAATTTTCAAAACCTTGCTCGTCTGCAATTATTGTTTGGTAATCCATTTCCTTACTAATGAAAAATTCTGTAGAAGCATTTGTATAATTAACTTTCATCTGCCTTGATGAGCTATGGCTAAAAACAATTTTGGCTTTAGACAGTTCTCTGGAAGCAGAAACAGAAAGAAGAATTTTACTTCCCGGAAGCGCTGTTACATTTCCATTATCTTTTTGAGAAATTGTTGGTAGCTTAGAATAGGCTGGCGGAACAACTGTTAAGCTGAGAGACGAAATAATTGGTCGGTTAATAACCGAGATTTTGTACGTCTCACTAGTAATTCCATCAGCAGAAGCGTAGTAATTAGTCGTGCTTTTTAATGAAACAGCTTCGTAATTGAAATTTCCAAGTGAGTCGGAAGTAAGTTTTATTTCTGATGGCTCGGATTGCTCGGTTGTTTTGGTAAACAGTGTTAGTTCTGTCGGTTGTTTTCCAACGGTTCTAATACTGATGAAAACATTATCTCCTTTTGTAATTTCCTTATTACCGGGTGAAACTTTAAACGCAAAAGCCGCTGGAGCCGAGAAATCTTTTTCATAATGGAATAAACGGTAAGCAGCGGAATTCAATGCCGGAATAAAAAACAAAGAAAGAGTTACTGCAGCAGCAGTAACTAAAGTTAAACGCAACATCTTTTTCGTGCGGGAAAAATCAACTACCGAAACAAAATTTATGTTCGCAGATTTTCTATAAACGCGCTCAAAGGCAGCTTCAACCAATTGAGTAGAATAATGTTGATTTGGATTCTCCATTAGTTGCAATGCGTTGGAAAGCTCATCCCTAATTTCCGGGAATCTCTCGCCAATTTTTTTTGCGGCGTCTACATAATTTGGTTTGAGATACAAATAGAAATCCTTGATGAATGGATAAACCACAAAAGCAATAAAAAGAAACACAAGCAGAGAGATAAAGCCGTAAAACAAGTCGGTTCTTTCGGAACTACTGTATTGTGCCATCGCTTCCAGAGATACATCGAGAAACAGGCAGAGGAAGGCGGAAAATACCCAGACAAGTAAACTGTTTATTCCGTCTCTCCGTTTTTCCAGTTCTACAACAGCACGGAGCTTATGATGTATTTCGTTTAAGTAACTA
>DAIEQT010000518.1 GCA_027347545.1 Ignavibacteria bacterium
GTTTCATCATCTCAAGGTGCATCACTTTCGTTCCTCATCAGCATTCTCTATATGCTATTTTTGGTAGTACTGCTCTTTAAGCCTTTCAGTGAACTATTTCTTTCGATAATGATTAAGCGGGATTTTAATTTGTTTAGATTATTTTACTTTACTCTGCCGATGGTTTTGATTTCCGCGCTCATAGTAACAGTATTTTACAAAGCTGCTGTAAACGCGCTCAGGAGAGATTTTTAATTTTTCTTATAAAACTTCTCTGAGATTTTCCCCGCAACTGTAACTGCAATTCTCCGCGAAACAAGTCTCGAAGAAACTGCAAGAACTTTATTATACAAACCATCAACAACACTTGGCTTTTTGCCAAGGGCTTTCAAAGCGGTATTAACAACTTGCTGTGTTGTTCTGGGAATTGGTCCTGTAGTTGAGTTTGCTACTTGCTGGAATTCTGTATGTGTACCGCCCGGATTTAAGGAAAGCACGTCTATATTGTACTTCTTTAACTCGTACCAGAGTCCTTCGGAAAGAAACGCATTGAAAACTTTTGTAGCCGCATAAACGGAAGTGGTTGGAGTTGCTTGAAATGCAACAACGCTTGCAAGAAATATTATTCCACCCTTCTTTCTGGAAATCATCGGTTTAACAAAATGATGAGTTAGAGCAGTTGGAACTATACAGTTCAGCTTAATCATATTCTCATCATTTTTTACTTCAGCATCAATAAACTGACCGCGGTAACCAAATCCGGCATTGTTAATTAGCAAACCGATTTGTCTCTCTCCTACAATCTCGATTAATTCTTGTAAATAATTTTCGGAGAGCAAATCCACAGTAGCAACCAGAATTTCTATTTTGTGTTTTTCTTCAAGCTGTTGTTTCAACTTTTCTAATCTATCTTTTCGTCTGGCAACAATTACAAGGTTAAATCCTTCTACAGCTAATCTGCGAGCAAATTCTTCACCAATACCGGCAGAAGCGCCGGTTATCAGCGCCCAATTTCCGTACTTATCTCTTAATGATTTCATTTTAGTCAACTTGAAGGGTTTATGGAACAAGAAATCTATACTTATATCATTTCGCTAAGTAATTCTGGTCGAGGTTGTGGAATTACAATCTTATTAACAAGCAATCCTCTATCGGCAATAACTTTTGCGCCGGAATCAACAGCGCTTTGCACAGCTGCAACTTCGCCAGTTAATGTGCAGAAAGCTTTTCCACCGAGCGCCATTGCAAGACGTATCTCAATTAACTTAATATTAGCGGCTTTAACTGCGGCATCTGCGCCTTCAATTAATGATGCAACGGAAAAGGATTCAATAATTCCAAGAGCTTCCAGCGCCTTAATTTCTGAATGCCCGGAAAGAGCCGGGAAAATATCTTTGTGAACGCTTGGAATTACAAAAGTATCAATCACTGCAAAATCTATTTGCGTTGTAGCAGCATCAACAGCGGCTTGAACTTCCGCTACATCTCCGCCGATAAGTACAATATATTTTCCAGAACAAATTGTTCGTGAAAGAATCAACTGTACTTGAGAAGTCTTTAGCATAATATCTGCAGCTTGCATTCCCGCTGCAATGCTTGTCATTTCTATCAAACCTATTGAATTCATTTCCATAACCACTCTCTTTTCTCACGCAAAGACGCAATGAATACGCTAAGAACGCGAGGTTATAAATTATTTACAATTCTGTGAATTCCGTCTTTTAATAATTTCTGATTAAAATTTATTAACAAACCCAATTTCAATTCGGAAAGTTTTAAATATGTCAAAAGTTGAGCATAATGCACTGGTGATAGTGTCTCAACAGCTTTCAATTCAAGAATTACTTTTTTGTTCACCAGAAGATCAAGCCTATAACCTACTTCGAACTTAATATTTTTATAAACAAGCGGCATTGGAACTTGTTGCTCTACTGATAATCCTTCTGCTCTAAGATCATACGCCAAGGCATTTTCGTAAACTGATTCTAATAAACCGGGTCCTAACGATTTATGCAACTCAATAGCATTTAGAGCAACAATTTTCGAAATCTCATTTTCACTCATAGCTTTCTCGCGCTCTTTGCGGTACTTAGCGTTCCTTGCGTGGTATTTCTTAGTTTGTAATCCTAATAAACTCATCTGATACATGTGTAACTTTGCCGCTAATTGATGCGTGAATTTTGGAACCGAGCTTTCCTTCTTCTACATCGGCAATTAGTGTCCCTTCATTTACTATTGCACCAAGTTTAATAACTGGTTTGGAAGGCGCACCAACATGCTGCTTCAAAAGAATTTTAACTTGCTTTGGTTTTGGGCTTTCCTTTACATAAGGAGTATGGTTATCATACTTAAGCACATCTATTCGTTTCATCAATTGTTTGAGTGGAACTCTTCTTCCCTCTTTTATCGGATGAACCTTAACCGGCTTCTGCTGCTCATACTTCTTTCCTTGTTTCTTTAACTCAGCTTTACCTTGATCGCATGCCTCGCGCGGGTACAAATCCTCCGGACAAGAATAGAGAGAGCACAATCCGCATGAGCAGCAAAGGTCAGCGTATTGATTCCACACAGCTTCCCCGCTGGTTGAGAATACGAGCGAACGCATTACTTTATGAGGCTGTACATCGTAACCGAGTAAGTAGCGCGGGCAGAATTCCGTACAATAGCTGCATTGATCACAAGCTGATTTACCAATTCGATTCATACTTGCTTTCGGTCTTTCCATTCTGTTAATCAAGTAATGATTTTTAGGCAGAATGATAATTCCACTTGTAGTTTTAGTAACTACTTCAGTTAGATCGAAAGTAAGTTTCCCCATCAAAATTCCGCTTACAAAAATTCCGTAATCAGAAACTGTTGAACCGCCGGCATGATTTAGTAATTCTTGGAAACTTGTTCCAATCGGTACGAAAAAGGATGATGGCTTCTTAACACATCCGGCAACAGAAACAAATTTTTGCGTAACCGGTTTGTCTTCTATTGCGCGGGAAATGTTGTAGAATGTTTCAACATTGTTCACAACGCATCCAACATCTAACGGCAAGCCATGCGGCGGGATTAATCTTTTTGTAGCAGCATAAACCAACTCATATTCATCACCGCTTGGATAAAAGTCTCCAAGCAAACAGATTTCTGTTCTTGTTTCTTTAATTCGTTTCTCAATCTCATCTATGGCTTTTGTATTCTTAGCTTTAATTCCAAAGTAAGCTTTCTTTGCGGAAGTTAGCTTTGTCATAATCTCAACACCTTTTACAATCTCATCCGGAAAGTTGCACATCAGCTCAAAATCTTTATGAATAAGTGGTTCGCATTCAGCTCCATTAACAAGAACAAACTCCACACTCGATTTTGCTTTCACGTGAGTTGGAAAGCCTGCGCCGCCGGCTCCTACAACTCCTCCATCAAATATTTTTTGTACTAGATTCATTCTTATCGTTTCTCTTAATTACCACAATTGTTTTATCATCTTGGTATTGGCTGTCGCTGGTACTGAACTTCTGAACATCCTCAAGAATTAGAGCGCAAATTTCTTTCGGAGTCCTATGAACATTGTCCAAGATAAGATTAGCTAATTTTTCTTCCCCGTAAAACTCAAATTTTTCATTAGCAGCTTCTACTACACCGTCAGAGTAGATAACTAAAATATCTCCATTCCTAAAATTCACATGATCAGTTTCGAACTTCGCATTCGGTGCCGGACCAAGCAACGGACCTGTTGAATGAAGCATTGCAATTTCATTAAACTTTCGTCTGTAAAACATTGGCGGATTGTGTCCGGCGTTTGCGAAAAGGAATAATCCTTTTTTATCGTCCGAAATCTCGCCATAAAAAACAGATGCAAATTTATCATCACTAAAAATTTTATTTACAAGCTGATTCATACGGGAGAACATAAGAGAAATTTTGATTTGGAAGCTGCTCGCCATTCTAATTGCACCGGAGATATACATTGCCTCGGCAGCCGCGCCAAATCCTTTAGAAGCTGCATCACCAACAACAATTCCTAAACGGTCTTCTCCCTCGCCAACTTTTAGATAATCATAAAAATCACCGCCAACAATTTGAGCTGGAAGCGTTACACCGAAAATATCATAGTTATGGAATCGGTATTCATGCTCGGGTAAAATGCTGCGCTGAATTTCTTTAGCTTTATCTATATCAGCAATTAAAGTCTTACGGGATTGACTTAAATACCTTTCATTCAACTTGCTGGTTAAAACTGTAGCAACAATGTTAAGAGTATCGCGAAGATCGTCTCCCAGCATTCCACTGTTTACAGCAAGTAAATATTCGTAGTAGCGTTTATCCCCAACTTTAATCTTTTTCCCAATCCCGGAAGCCGAATATTTAATGATACCTTTGCTGATGAGTGTCTTATTCGTTTCATCCGCAAGAATTGTTCTTTCTTGTGCAATACGTTCATAGTAAGGATAATCTTTCAAGTAGAGAAGAAAATCCTCTTGAATCTTTTGAACCTTACCGGTTTGAAATATTAGCCTGTATGCTTTTCTTCTAGGCTCAAACTTCCAGATTCTTCCGCCTTTGAGCTGAATAGCTTCGTTACTAATAATTTGCTTCAGCACATCTGCAAGCAGTTCTGTATCAGAATTGAAATCTTTAGAAGCTACTGATTCTATTGTTTTGTAGAGTTTTCTCTGTTCCATTATTCAGCGTAAAAGTTGATGACTTTTTCTAATGCTTCTTTGCAAACCAAATTAAATTCATTTGATGAAAATGAATTCATTATGCTGTTATGAGTTGGTCTGTACACACCTTTTGCAACGTAACCGCCTCCCTCAAAAACTCCAATTTTGCTTTTATACTTTTCTTCAGATGGTGTGGGAATTGGAGTTCCGGCTTCAACTAAATGTTTCCACTTACTTTCAAAGTTTACCATTGTAGTTAAGTTTGGCTCCCAAGGTTCAACATCGGTTGTGTACATATCCTGGTAGGTATTATCGTTGCCATACTCATCAGCTAAGCCAGCTAAGCCGTGTGCAAACTCGTGAACAAAAATTTGGTTAGCCCGTTTATCATAAGCGCTTGTCATCGAATAAAAATTGTATATCGCACCACCGCCATACTTTGGAGTATTAACGAGTATAAAGATTTGATCGTACGGAGCATTTGCGGCTACATCTTTAACGGTATGATAATCACTTGTCATTAAATAGCGTTCACTATCAAATGTATAGAAGCGGGAATTAAGAATTGTCTGCTTCCAAATTCCTTTGCCGGGAATATCAGTTTCGCTTTCTGCAGAAGGAGCTTCAACTCCCCAGACATTTATTTTGGATTCGTTTTCCTTAAATGGTGAGTAAGAAAACATGTAACCGGCAAATCGTGTACAGTCTTCCTTAAACTTTGCCATTTCATCTTTGTTATAACCTTCCGGAATGAAAACGATATCTAGTTTTTCTGAAGGCTCACCGGAGTAGTGAACTTTGAAAGAATTAAACGGCTTAATCTTTTCTTTTATAATAAAATAGCTGGATGGATCAACTTCTTTTTCGAACAGCTTTTGAAAAACATTATTCCTATCTCTTCTGTATAATTCAACTAAGACTTTGTTCTTTGGAAAAGGAAAACAAACCGAGCCTTGCATAGAACGGATTGTCGTTTTCGATTCTTCAGTAGTTTGCCACTCCTGATAAAGTGTAGAAAATCCGCGTGAATAAATTTCTTGCTTATCAGATGGATTCAACACTTTGAGCATATAATGCCCAAACTGAAGCTTGTCCAATAAATTCTTTTTTGAACCGCTCCAGACTCCTTCTTCGATCAGTTTATCAAAAGAAATAGTCTCCGAAGCTTTATCCCCAGTGTGAAAGAAATCCAAACGCATCGTCTTATCAATAAAATAGTCATTAAATTTGATCTGAGCTGAGATAGTGCAAAACGAAATAACAATCAGTAGAAGTATCTTTTTCATCTATTCACCTTTATGGATTTACTTTGCGAGAACCAGGTTTAACAAATGGAATGTTCTGCTTGCATAACGGGCACTCTTCCGGCTGATATGAAACTACCTCTAATTGTAGAGTGCTGAATTGAGGTACACCGAACTGTACTTTATTGTTGCTTCTATCAACAATAAACCCAACTCCGGCAACAATTCCGCCGTTTGAACGAACAATGTCCATAACTTCAAATACAGAACCACCTGTTGTTACAACATCTTCACAAACCAAATACTTTTTACCCTCTTCAATTTGGAAACCGCGCCGGAGTGCAAGAACTTTATCTTCCCGTTCTGCAAAGATTGATTGTTTCTTAAGCAGGCGTGCAACTTCTTGTCCAACAACAATTCCACCTAAAGCAGGTGAAATAACAAAATCAATTTCGTGACCCTTAAAAAAGTCTGCAATCTTTGAACAAATCACTTCGTTATGCTCAGGATGCTGTAACACCTTAGCGCACTGAAAATATTGGTTGCTGTGGCGCCCGGATGTCAATAAAAAATGCCCATTTAAAAGGGCATTTGTCTCAATGAAAATCTCTAATAGGTTTTGAGTGCTCATCAACTATCTCTATTTTATTCTTGATTTAACAGATTTACACTTCCAGAAATGCTAAGAACAAATCAGCTGTTTTGGATAACTAATTGATTCTTAGCATTTTAAAATTATTACTCGACAGCTTGCTTAGCTTCACTATCTTTTTCTTCGTGTACTTCCGGCTTAGTTGGAACGAAAATTAATTCATCCTTACCGGTATTGTGAGAAACAACTATCTTGTCTCCTTCGCGTATTGTATTCATTAGAAGTTCTTCAGCGAGCGGATCTTCAACATACTTTTGAATCGCACGCTTTAAAGGTCTTGCTCCAAACTTCGGGTCAAAGCCTTTCTCTGCTAGAAAATCTTGCGCGGTTTGCTCAAGTACAATTTCCATCTTGTTGGCGTTCAAATTCTTAATCAAATCCTTCATCTCAATCATAATAATCTTTTTGATGTCTTCCTTATCCAAACTTCTGAAGACAATGGCTTCATCAATACGGTTCAAGAATTCCGGATTGAAAAGACGTTTCATCGCGTCTTCAACTGTATTTTTAAGCTGAGTATATTGGTCTTCAGCTGTAGAACCGCCAAGACCAAATCCTGCGCCGGATTTTATTTCTTTCGTACCAACGTTTGAGGTCATAATAATAATCGTGTTCTTGAAATCCACTCTTCTTCCTAAACTATCAGTCAAAATACCGTCATCAAGAACTTGCAATAGCAAATTAAAAACATCCGGATGAGCTTTTTCAATCTCATCAAACAAAACAACAGAATATGGTTTTCTACGGACACGCTCGGTTAATTGTCCACCTTCATCATAACCAACATATCCTGGAGGCGCTCCAACAAGTCTGGAAACAGCAAATTTTTCCATGTACTCGCTCATATCAATTCTAATTAGAGCGTCTTCACTATCGAAAAGATAACGAGCAAGTTCTTTTGTTAATTCTGTTTTACCAACACCGGTTGGACCTAAGAAAATGAACGTTCCAATCGGCTTGGTTGGACTTTTTAATCCGGCACG
>DAIEQT010000003.1 GCA_027347545.1 Ignavibacteria bacterium
ACGAACCAGTTGCTTCTTCATTTGCAATTGGTGCTATTGCTGCCTTCATTGGTTTTTTGGCATCCGGTTTAGGAGAATACAATTTTGGAGATCAAGAGATCATAACGATGGTCTGGTTTACTGTTGGATTGAATTTAGAGTTTTACTTGAATTATAAGAACAATGCTGAAAAGGTAGAGGCGTGAGTTGATGAAATTATCTGCGATAGTTATTGCTAAGAACGAAGAGAAAAATTTGGAAGTTTGCCTCCAAAGCATGGCTAACGTTTTTGAAGATGTTGTAGTCATTGTTGATTCGAGCACAACAGATAGAACGCTTGAAGTTGCGGCAAAATATCCTAATGTGAATTGCGAGCTGTTTGCATGGCAAGGTTACGCTAAAACTAAAAGCTATGCTGTTTCCAAAACAAAATACGATTGGGTTTTTTGGATTGATGCCGATGAAGAGCTAACAAAAGAGTTAGAGGATGAGCTGCTTCAATTCAAAGAGAGTGAGCCGCAATATCATTGTTATGATGTAGCACGCCGGGCTTTCTTTCTCGGCAAATGGATAAGGCATAGCGGCTGGTATCCGGCAAGAATCAAAAGATTCTTCAATAAAAAATTTGTTCAGTTTGATGACAAACAAGTACACGAAGGATTAGTAGTTGAGGGTAAGGTAGGCAATTTGAAGCACGATCTTAATCACTATACTGATCCCAGCATTGGACATTACTTCACAAAATTTAATTCTTATACTTCATTAGCAGCAAAGGAACTAGCAGCGAATAGCCGCACCGCGTCTATAAGCGATATTCTTCTTCGTCCGTTATTTATATTCCTCAAAATGTATATTTTCCGTAGAGGCTTTCTAGACGGATTACACGGTTTTGTGCTTGCAGTTTTTTCATCTGTTTATGTTTTTGCAAAGTATACTAAACTTTGGGAGATCAATAAAAGAAAATGACGATTGGAATTATTCCAAATATTACTAAGTCCGAAGTAAACGAAATTATTGAGCGGATTATTTCTGAAATAGTTAAGAACGATTTGGATTACGTTCTCAGCGATTCAATTCTTAACACTAGTCCTGACCTGCTAAAGAAATTTGATAATAGTAAGATTGTTTCGTTGGATAAACTTAGCAGCATGAGCGACATGGTTGTTTCAATTGGTGGCGACGGAACCATGTTAAACACAGCTTATAGTGTACGCTGAAGCGGGACGCCAATTCTTGGTGTTAATTATGGTAAGTTGGGTTTTCTCGCCGAGTTCGATATAGAAAGCTTTAGCGAATTTATGAGCGATGTAAAAACAAGCAATTATGTTGTGGAAGAAAGAGTCGCTCTTGTAGGTACCGGCGCTGGATTACCTGAACCACTTTATGCTATTAATGATTTAGTGATTGATAAAGGTTCCTGGTCTAAGATGATTGAGCTTACTGTTTTTGTTGATGATGAGTATGTAACCACATTTTCTGCCGATGGAATTATTGTTGCAACACCAACGGGATCAACCGGGTACTCGCTTTCAACCGGCGGTCCAATTGTAAATCCGCAAGCGGATGTAATAACGCTTAGTCCAATTGCGCCGCATACACTTACGATGCGCCCTCTGGTAGTTTCCGATAGACAAAAAATCACAATCAAGGTTAATTCTCAGTACGATACTATCCAGGTTAGCAGCGATGGGCAGCGCGTTAATTTTATCAAACCGCCGGCTACTATTTGT
The DNA here is from genome assembly GCA_027347545.1 of Ignavibacteria bacterium. Lineage (GTDB taxonomy): Bacteria > Bacteroidota > Ignavibacteria > Ignavibacteriales > Melioribacteraceae > Stygiobacter. Next base: position 1,710 of record DAIEQT010000003.1, read on the forward strand.
ATTGAAAAAAGTGATAAGCCGGTAAAACTCGTCCATTCGAAAAAGAATAATTACTTCGAGACACTTCGCAAAAAACTCTTCTGGGGTCTTGATATCCGCCAATCAAACAACTCATAGAGATTGTTATGAAAAAGCTCGTTCTCATTCTAATTATTACAGTGGGAATTACATATGCACAGCATAATAAAATGATGCTCGATGAAAAATCCGGCAAGCAAATGTTGATTGGAATATGCGACCGCACTGCATTTGCCGATACGAATTACTCTTGGTGGTTTAATGCTGAGTATGATAACTACTTGCCCGATTCTATTGTAGTTGCTAAGATTAAAACTATAGAACCAACTTACAAAATTAAAATTGTGATGGCATCCTGGTGCAGTGATAGTAAGCGTGAAGTGCCGAGGTTCTATAAAATTATGGATGCAGCCGGCTATGATTACAAAAATTTCGAACTTGTTTGCGTTGATAGAGATAAGAAGTGCGAAGAAGGTGAAGTAGATAAGCTTGATATTAAGTTCGTTCCCACATTTATCTTTAGCAAGAATGATGTTGAACTAGGACGAATAATTGAAATGCCAAAAGGGAAGTTGGAAGAAAACATTTTGGAAATAGTAAGTAACTGAAGTTGCGCATGAGTTGAATTTTGTTAATTATTTTTAGTGAAACTTGGTGACTTGGTGCCTTTGTGGCTCATTTTCTTGTGTCTTCTTTTGCCACCAAGTCACAATGACACTAAGAAATCACAAAGTGCATAGCTTCAGTAAGTAATTCAAGGAAGCTAAAATGAAAATGAAAGCGATAATCTTTGGTGCAACGGGAATGGTGGGTGAAGGAGTTCTTCTTCAAGCGCTGAATCAGATGGATGTTGAAAGTGTGCTTGTCGTA
>DAIEQT010000006.1 GCA_027347545.1 Ignavibacteria bacterium
TAGGCGGCGGAATTTTATGCGGTGTTTTAGAAAAAAGTAAAGAGGGAAGAAGAACAAGAGAGCCATTACAAAAATCTGTTGAGAAACTTCGTCCGCAAATTGAAGCTTACGAAAAGCTCTGCAAAGAAATAAACCAAGCTCCGGCTGATGTTGCATTGGCTTGGGTGTTAAGCAATCCGGTAGTTACTTCGCCAATTATAGGTCCAAGAACAGTTGCCCAGCTTGAACAAAATGTTAAGTCACTAGAATTGAAGCTCGATTCCGACACTCTTAAGAAATTAGATGAAATTTGGCCGGGACCGGGAAATCAAGCGCCGGAAGCATATGCATGGTAGAATAGCAGTCAGCTTTCAGCTATAAGCTGTCAGCTTACTGCTTAGATAGAATTGTAATTATTACATTGGCTGAGGGTAAATAATTTGATAATTTTTGTTCATTCCCATAAAAAGAATTTGGAGAACAGATGAAACACTCTATAAGAATTCTAATCATTTTATTAGCAATTGTTGGATTGATTTTTAATAGTTCTGATGTAAGTGCCCAAAAAAAGAAACTCACTTACAAGCAAGTTTATGAAAGCGGCGGGGGAATGCGCGGCATGATGGGAATGGGACGTACAACCGGCTGGGTTGATGATGAACATTATATTGAGATGAAAGCTGATCCGGCGAAACCGGGTTCCCGCCCAATGATGATGAAAACAAGTGCGAAAGACGGAACTTCAGAACTACTTGTTGACAACAGCAAAGTTCAACTTCCGGAAGGTTTTTCGATTGACCGTCCAAGCAGTTCAACTAAAGACTATAACTATTACTTATTTAATTCTAAGAAAAATCTTTTTTACTACTCACGTCCCGAAAATACATTTAAGCAATTAACTACGGATGATGCAGAAGAAAAAGTTGCTCAGCTTTCTCCTGATGGAAAAAAAGTTGCTTATGTAAAAGGAAACAATCTTTACGTTTTTGATACCGAGCTTGAAAAGGAAACTCAGTTAACAAAAGATGGCGCCGAATTAATTTACAACGGCTGGGCAAGCTGGGTTTATATGGAAGAAATTCTCGGCAGAGCAACCGCCTATTCGGCTTTCTGGTGGTCGCCTAAAAGTGATAAAGTTTGCTTCTTAAGATTTGATGACAGCCCCGTTCCCGATTTTCCAATTTATCATGCAGATGGACATCACGGCGAACTTGAACATCAGCGTTACCCTAAAGCCGGCGATGCAAATCCTTATGTGAAATTTGGAATTGCGAACATTGCCGATGGAAAAATTACATGGGCAGACTTTAATGAAAAGGCTGATCAATATATTGCCTGGCCAACTTGGACAAAAGACAACAAGCTAACAGTTCAATGGATGAACCGCACGCAAGACAATATCATTCTTTATTGGATTGACACAAACACCGGAAAGAAAGCAGAACTCTACAATGAAAAACAAAAAGAGTGGGTTGAGTGGTTTGAAGATTTATATTTCTTCGAGAACAACAGCGGCTTCTTGCTTAAATCCAATGTTGACGGCTGGGATCATCTTTACTATTATGACTCTAATGGAAAATTAAAGAAGCGCTTAACACAAGGAGACTGGCAAGTAACAAACACAGTTTTGGTTGATGAAGCAAACAAGAAAGTTTATTTCCACAGTCCGTTAAAGAACAGCACAGACAAATATCTCTGTGTAGTCGGTCTTGATGGAAAAGATTTCAAGCAGTTAACCACAACTCCGGGGCAACATACTGCCTCCGTTTCTCCTAAAGGAAAATATTACATTGATTCTTACAGCAACATTACAACGCCATCAAAAAGTGAATTGTATTCAATAGACGGCAAGCTGGTAAAGGCTTTGAGTGACAGCAAAAACACGCAGTATGATGAATATGAAATGGCTAAACCGGAATTGTTTAGAATCCCTTCCGGTGATGGTTTTGAATTACCAGCACTTTGGTGGCTGCCTGCCGATTTTGATCCAAATAAAAAGTACGCTGTAATTTTTAATGAGTATGGCGGACCAAACAGCGGCTCGGTTAGAAATTCTTATTCTGCTGGGGTCTCTCAAAGTTATCTCGCTCAAAAGGGAATTATTTCCATTTCGGTTGATCACCGCGGTTCCGGGCATTTTGGAAAGAAAGGTCAAGCGTACATGCATCGCAATCTTGGTAAGTGGGAAATGTTCGATTATTCAGCAGCAGTAAAATGTCTTAAAACAAAATCGTTTATTGATTCAACACGAATAGGAATTACCGGCGGAAGTTACGGCGGATACGTTGCCGCTCTTGCTCTAACAAAAGCAGCAGATTACTTCACTCACGGAATTGCTGAGTACGGCGTAATGGATTGGAAACTTTATGACAATGTTTACACGGAAAGATATATGGACACTCCGGCAGAAAACCCCGAAGGCTACAAAGCCGGTTCCGTTCTTTCTTATATAGATAAGTACAAAGGTAAAATGCTAATCACCCACGGAACGATTGATGATAATGTTCATCTTCAAAATTCCGTTCAGTTGGTAACGGAACTTCAGAAGCAAAACAAAGATTTTGAAATGATGTTCTATCCAAACTTCCGTCACGGTGTTGGGATGCCGCACGTAACTAGATTGAGAAATCAGTTTTGGTTTAAGCATTTGCTTGGAAGAGAACTCGATGTAAATAAAGATTAATCCAAAATATGTCTTGCTCGTGGTCGGGATCAAGATCACGAGCTTGCCTCGCTTTGCCGCAAGGCAAGGCGGGCAAGATTAAGATCAAGAAAAACAAAACAACTTATCAACAATATTCAGTATCAAGAATCCAGAAACGAGTATCTAGTGGACTACAACGAAAATCCAAAATCATATTACGCACCGATGCACACCGCAGAGCATCTTCTGAATGGTACAATCAACCAAATGTTTGACTGCGGAAGAGCATTCAGCGCGCACATCGAAAAGAAAAAGTCTAAGTGCGATTACCGCTTTACGCGTGATTTAACACCGGAAGAGATAACTGCAATCGAACAAAAAGTAAACTCGGTAATTCTAGCAGATATGAAAGTTGCAGAGAGTTTCATTACGAGAGATGAAGCTGAAAAAGAGTTTAGCCTTTCCCGCTTGCCGGATGAAGCCGGAGAAACTTTGCGCGTCATAACCATTGGCGATTACGATAAATGCTTATGCAGCGGTCCGCATGTTCATTCGACAAAAACTATTGGCGGATTCAAAATCATCTCAACAAGTTTTGAAAATAGAGTGCTGCGGGTTCGTTTCAAAATAAACGAGGTGAAAGTTTGAAACATTTCTTAACGGCAGTAATTCTAATTTGTCTAACCGGTTTTAGTTTTGCTCAGAACATTAAGAATGCCGACCGCGATGCAATCCTAAAAGTTCTCGAAGATCAGCGAATCGCTTGGAACTCCGGCGATATCGAAGTCTACATGCAAGGTTACTGGAAATCCGATTCATTACGCTTTGTCGGGAAAAACGGTGTAAGATATGGCTGGAACGAAACTCTTAGTGCATACAAGAAAGGATATCCCACAAAAACCGAAATGGGCAACCTTATTTTCAATGTAATTTCGCTTGAGCCGCTTAGCGAGACTTCTGCATTCATGATTGGAAAATGGAGTATTGCCCGCGCAGAAAACAGCGTTTCCGGTCATTTTATCCTGATTTGGAAGAAGATAAACGGGAAGTGGCTTATTACCGCTGATCATTCTTCTTAATATCCAATTTAAATCTTCTCATCTTCTTCAATTAAATTTGTAAAATTATTCGAATAGAGTTTATTTTTGCGTGTCAAAATTAGAGGGATTGCGACATGCCGGAAGAACTCTTCCTGAACATTAAATTCAAAAACCGTAAAACCGGAGAACTTAAGGATGGTTACGTTAAGGTTCCGGATCTTACCAAATATGCCAACGGTTTAAAAAAGTATTTTGATATTCACGAATTTCGTATCTGCGAAAAAAGATTAGTAAGTCGTGACGAATATGAAAACAAAGGAAAGGCATAAATTGCCAAAATTGGTAATTAAACTTCGGTCACTCCTTTTTCACGTACTGTTTTATTCTTACATCGTGTTCTCTTTGCTTTCGCTTGAAAATTGTGCGAAGAGCGGAGATGATTCATCCACAGCAGATCAGCTTGTTCGGAACAAAGCGGCGGTTGTTAAGTTGATGCTTCAAGAATTTGACGCGCAAGTTTTTGACTGTTCAACCCAAAATATTTTCAGCAAGCCGGTTGTGGTTGATACAACTCTAATGAGCATTTCTCGAAATGGCGAAGAAGTCTACTTGAACGCACAAGTTAATCTATCATGCACTAAGAAATACTTTGTACGGCTTAGATGCTCTCAAGATGTTTTAGAACAGTTCAATAAAACCAAAAGCAATAACGCATTGCTTGCCGCAAAATTTACTCGCATGGATAATGAAAAACTCATTGCCAATGCCGATTCTCTGGATGGTTCCAATCCGGCTATAAATCTGGGCGAAACTGTTATTTTTTCCGGCGAATGTCTTGCAATCAGAGAGATTCCTTCGGTGGTTAATGCAGATTGATTTACCAGATTTCGAGAAATTCTCTTCTTTCATTCAAACAAACAAAGCCGCACTGGTTTATTTCAGCACTCCCGATTGCAATGTCTGCAAAGTATTAAAACCGAAAGTAATGGAGCTTCTCGCAGATGATTTTACGGATTTTGCCTTTGGTTACGTTAACTGCGATGCCAATAAAATAACGGCGGCTCAAAACTCGGTTTTTACTGTTCCTACATTAATTGTATTTATAGAAGGCAAAGAAGTTCTTCGCAAATCCAGAAATATAGGACTGGCAGAACTGGACGAGGAGCTGAGCAGAATCAGATCTTTTTTGTAATGGAAATTTGCCTGCTATTAATTTTTCATAAAAGGGTTCGATAATGTAACCGGATTGGCTTATCAATTATAAGCCGATGGAAATTGTTCGGTAATAGTGGTAGAATAACAGTGTAAATTCAAGGGAAAAGCTACAAAAGATGAAATTGACGAATATTCTTGTGCGGGAAATCAGATGAGCGAAGAGACGGTAAAGAAAAAGATTCTTGTTGTAGAAGATGATGAAATATCCAGAGACGTTTTAATTCTTTTTCTCAAGAATAATTTTGAGATAGATGAAGCCCGCAACGGTCAGACTGCTTTAGAAAAGGCAGACAGCAATCAGTACGATTTGATATTGATGGATGTTAACTTAGGCAGAGGCATGACTGGGCTTGATATAACAAAAAATCTGAAGAAAAGAGCTAACTATACCAACGTGCCCATTATCGCAATTACCGCTTTTGCTATGAAGGGTGACAAGGAAGAATTCTTGCAAGCCGGATTCGATCACTATCTTGCAAAACCATTTACCCGCGAAGAACTGCGGGCTAC
>DAIEQT010000032.1 GCA_027347545.1 Ignavibacteria bacterium
CGCCTTTCATTCTTATCAACGGAGATTTATCGCTGGTTGCACAAACAACAACAGACTTTGCCAATCCTTCTTCGCCAAGATCTCGTTCTATAAATTCTCTTACTTCCCTTCCGCGCTCGCCAATCAACGCAATAACGTTTACATCTGCGCTGGTATTTCTTGCAATCATACCAAGCGTAACGCTCTTGCCAACTCCGCTGCCGGCAAAAATTCCAACACGCTGACCTTTACCAATAGATAATAGCGCATCTATTGCTCTTATTCCGGTTTGAATTGGGGCGGCAATTCTTTTTCTCTCTAATGGATTTGGCGGCTCGCGGTGTGCGTCTCTAAATGAATGATAAGTTATTTCTCCTTTGCCGTCTATCGGATTGCCGAGTCCATCAATTACTCGTCCTAATAATTCTCTTCCAATGCCAACATTAAAATTTTTGCCGGAGGCTTTTATTTCGCAAGCCGGAGAGATATTGTGTACTTCACCTATCGCAATTGATAAAACTTTTCCGTTTTTGAAGCCAACAACTTCAGCTTTGCAAATTTCTATTCCGTTCTGATCGACTATTGTACAAATTTCACCAAGCACGGCATTTGGACCAACAGAAACAATAACCAATCCGATAACGTCAATAACTTTTCCGTTAACTCGGATCGCTTCTGCCTTATCAATTACTTTCTGATATTTTTCCAAAAGTTGTTCATAGATGTACATTTTACAACAAGCTCTCTTCTAATTTTCTCTTTAGTTCCGTCAACTGTGTAGAAACTCTAGCATCAACATTTCCAATTTCTGTTTCAATCAAGCAGCCGCCTCTTTCAATGCGGTCGTCTCCCTCAATTTTAATTTTGCTGAACGAACTGCTGTTAATCATATTCTTACTGTCGTTTGAAAGCGCTTCAATATCTTCCGGATTCAATTTTAATCTAACTTCGTTAGCGCCTATTATCTTGTTAATAGCAATTTTTACGTTTTCGTTTACTACCGTTTTATTCTCAATTTCTCTTTGAACAATCTTCTTTGCCATTTCATAGGATGTCTCAATAACAAGTCTTTCAAAAGCTTTCTCCATTTCCAAAAGGTTCTCGTCATATTGCTGAAGTATATTGTAAACTTCTTCGTACTTGCGAATGAGTTTATTGGAATAATCTTGCTCAAGATCTCTTTTGGTTTTTTCTTGTCCTTCTCTAAAGCCCATTCTGTAATAATCATCAAGCTGCTTTTTCAGTAAATCGGGTTCGGTTTCTTCTTTAATATTTGAAGCTCCTATTCCGGCAACTTTAAATGTTGATTTAGCTGAATGCTTGCTGAGCTTAATTACATCAGACATAAACTTCTTCCGGACCGCCACGCAAGTTCAAGGAAATTTCACCTTGTTCTTCGAGCGCTTTAATCACATCAATAATTCTTGCTTGTGCGCCTTCAACTTCTTTTAGCTTAACCATTCCCATGTACTGCAATTCTTCTTTCAACAGATCGGCAGCACGCTCGGACATATTTTTGAATATCTTATCTCGCAACTTGTCCTCTGCTGTTTTAAGTGACAGAGCAAGATCTTTTCTATCAACTTCGCGTAAAATCTTTTGTATGTCTTTATCGGTGATGTTAACAATTTCGTCAAAGATGAACATGAGGCGTTTTACTTCGTAGGAAGTTTCGGCATCCATGTCCTCCAGCTTTGTGAGTATATCTTTTGCCATTCCAACATTTGCTCTGTTAAGAATTGCCGCAAGACATTTAGCTCCGCCAAGTTTTCCAACAGATTGGCTCATCGAAGCGCCGGCAATTTCATCAACCACATGTTCAATTTGTTTCAAGGTTTGGGGCGCAATTTTACCAAGTGTAGCAATTCTGAAAGCTACATCAACACGTAATTCTTCGGATAGTTCTTTCAGAGCGTTTGCTGTTTGGTCCGGAGCTAATTGCGATAGAATAAGTGCCATCGTTTGCGGATGCTCTTTGTTCAAGAAGTTAACAAGCTGAGCCGGTTCGGCTTTTTTCAAAACGTCGAAACCCTTTAGCGTTGTTAATCTCTTAATCTTATCAATTATTTCGGAAGCTTTGGAAGGACCATATGTTTTTTCCAGCACGGCTTGAGCGTAGTCCAACCCGCCTTCAAGAACGTATTCGCGGGCAGTTACCATGTTGTAAAAATCAAAGATTACGGAATCAACCGTTTTGGAAGAAACGTTTTTAACCTTTGAAATTTCAGCGGTTATTACTTCAACATCTACCGGGTCCAAATGTTTGAGAACGGAAGAGGCTGCTTCAACATTAAGAGCAACCATTAGCATTGCTGCTTTTTGTAATCCGTTTACTTCTTCTTTTCCCTCAGGGAGGGTGAGTTTATTAGGCCTCATCTTCGTGCATCCAAGCGTTTATTAGTTTTGCTGCATCCATTGGATTCTTTGTTACATAGTTAACAATTCTTTCTTGCTGGTTTTTCTTTGCCAATGCGTCTTCGGAAATTTCATCTTCTATGTCGCCCATCGGCAGCAGCATCTTCTTCTTTTTAGGTGCCGCTAAATGTCCTCCGCCAGATTTATTTTCACTATGCGCGGGTAAAGAGCCGGCAGAATCACTGGCAAATGCATAATTTCCGGAGCTTACTGTTCCAATTACAATTTTTTCATTCTTCAAACGTTTCATTAAGCTTTTAAGGACGAAGAGTGACGAAACTATTGCAACCAATATGAAAACGAGATTGATGTATTCGTTTGCATCCGGCAATGCGGACATTCCGGCTTCTGTTGTTGTTTCTTCTACTTTTGTTTCAAACGGAATGTTTACAATCGAGAACTGGTCGTTTCTTGTAGGATCAATTCCAACCGCATTTTTTACTAAGTCTTCTAACTTTTTAATTTGATCAGCCGGTCTTGGATCAAAAACTATTTTAGTTTTATTTCCTTCCTTAATTTCACGCGGTATATCGTTAATAACGGTAGCTACGCTTAATCTCTTTATGTTTCCGGTTCCCTCAACTACATTCTGCACTGTTTTGCTTATTTCGTAATTAGTTACGGCGTTTTCATTTGCCGATGAAGTTGTATCACTTTGCTGGCGGCCGTTCCTAGCTGTTTTAGCAATTCCTTCGCTAACAACAACTTGAGATTCCGGATCGAACTGAGTCATCGTTTTTTCAACTTGATCAAAATTAATATCCGCATTCACTTGAACCATGGCGTTGCCGAATCCAAGTACATTATCTAAAATCGCTTGAGCTTTCTGTACAAGATGATTTTCAACAGATTTTTTAATTTCATACTGCTTAGCAGATGCAAAAGCCATCGGTCCCTCTTCGGCATCGTTGCTTAAAATTCTTCCTTTGGTATCAATAACGGAAACTTTTGCCGGTTGCAAACCTTCAACGCTGCCGCACATCAAGTTTACAATTGCTTGTATGTTCTCTTTAGAAGGCGTGGAATTATTTCTCAGTTTAATCACAACCGAAGCCGTTGGCTGTTTTTCTTCTTCTCTAAAAATTGTTCGCTTCGGCATAACAATAAGAACCTTTGCCCAGGAGATTCCCTCTTGCTGCTGAATAGTGCGGGCAATTTCTCCTTCGAGCGCGCGTCTGTAATTCAGATTCTGCATAAACTCCGACATTCCCATTGTTGATTTGTCGAAGATTTCGTAGCCGATAACTCCGGAGCTCGGAATTCCTTTGCCCGCAAGGGTTAAACGAAGCTCGGCAACTTTTTCACGCTGAACTTTTATTGTCTGTCCGTTGTCGTCAATTTTGAACAAAACCTTCTGGCTGTTCAAATGCTCAACAACTTTTCCGGCATCTTCTTGCGAAAGTCCCGAATATAAAGTTGAGTATGTTGGTTCGTTTAGAATCATCATTAGAACAGCAAGAAGAGCAACTGTAACAACAACGCCAACTCCAAGCATAATTTTTTGCTTCGGATTCAGCTTGCCTAAAATGCCGGTCAATGCTTGCATTGGATTCGTATTCATGTTAAATAGGTATCCTTGTTAATTCTTTGAACATATCTACTGCTTTATTTCTTATTTCCATTAATAGTTCGAGATTGGTTTTGGCTTTTTCTCCGGCAATCATTACTTCGTGAAGTTCAACACCATTGCCGCTAACAAAATCTTGTATTGTGTTCTGGGAATCAAGTTGTGATTTGTTTACATCACTAATAAAACCATTTAGCGTTTCTCCAAATCCTTCTACGCCGAATGATTTATTCTTCGCTGCCGGTTCAATTGTTTTGGGAAGTAAACTTCCAAATCCTTCTATCTGCATTTTATCCTCTCCTATCGAAAAGTGAACCTACATGCACTCCGGAAACTTTTCCTTTTGCATTGTACATCTGATAGCCAAGCACTTCATCCTTCTGAGCCGGATAGAGATTTGCAAAGAACTTTTTTTCTTCAGCCGAAATGCTTTCAGTTTTCTGCTTTTGAACAGCTTCTGTTCTTGCAGCCTGAGCTTTAAAATATGCCGGTGAATAATTGCCGATATTATTTGTAGAAACTTTCATCTATTAGATCTCCATAGAATCTTTTGCCATTTGCTTGGCCGAGTTTAACGCCTGTAA
>DAIEQT010000045.1 GCA_027347545.1 Ignavibacteria bacterium
GCAAGGACCTTTTGTTCTTTCGAACAAGTCATCAACCAATTGCTCAAACTTAGCACGGCTGATATTCAAGTTTAAGTGCTTAGGTCCTTCTTGTGTTGCGGTTATGAAGGGTAGATTAACATCTGTCTGAACCGAAGATGATAATTCAATTTTAGCTTTTTCAGCAGCTTCTTTTAAGCGTTGTAAAGCCATCGGGTCTTTGCGTAAATCAATTCCTTCTTGCTTCTGGAATTCGTCAGCTAAGAAGTCAATCAATCTCTGATCAAAATCATCGCCGCCTAAGTGTGTATCGCCATTTGTAGATTTTACTTCAAATACACCTTCACCTAATTGAAGAATTGAAATATCAAAAGTACCGCCGCCAAGATCGTAAACAGCAACAATTTGATCTTTGTGCTTCTTATCCAAACCATAAGCCAATGCGGCTGCTGTTGGTTCGTTTATAATTCTTCTCACTTGAAGTCCGGCAATTTCGCCAGCGTCTTTTGTAGCTTGTCTCTGTGCATCGTTAAAATAAGCCGGAACAGTGATAACAGCTTCAGTAACTTCTTGTCCGAGATAATCTTCGGCAGTCTTTTTCATTTTTTGCAAAACGAGTGCTGAAATTTCCGGTGGCGAATAAAGACGGTCCCCAATTTTAGCACGGGCAGAACCGTTATCGCCGGCAACAACTTCATACGGAACTTCAGTTGTTTCTCTATCAACTTCGTTTCTCAATCTACCCATAAAACGTTTGATTGAGTAAACTGTGTTCTTCGGATTAGTTACCGCTTGCCTTTTTGCCGGCTGACCGACTAATCTTTCTCCGCTTTTTGTAAACGCTACTACAGATGGAGTTGTTCTTCCACCTTCACTATTTGGAATTACAACCGGTTCGTTCCCTTCCATAACCGCAACGCACGAGTTTGTCGTTCCTAAGTCAATTCCTATAATTTTTCCCATTTCTTTTTCCTTATTTATAAGTGAGAGAAAGAGCTGAAGATTACTTCAGCTCAATTACTTTTTCGCTTTGTACTTTTGTTTCCAATTTTTTCATGACTACGCTAAGAATACCATTTTCAAACTTAGCATCAACGTTTTCAGAATCTACTTCTGCCGGAAGAGTAAAACTTCTTTTGAATGAGCCGAAAATTCTTTCGCTTCTGTACCAGTTTTCCTCTTTTTGCTCGGATTCTTTTTTCTTTTCCCCTTCAATAGTCAAAATGTTATCTTGCAAAGTCATTTTGATGTTTTCTTTCTTTACACCCGGAATTTCAGCAGTAACTTTGATTTGATTTTTTTCTTCCGAAATATCAATTCTAGGTGAAAAAGAATCGGAAAAGTTTAATCCATGAGAAGTAAAATCATCGAAATATCTTTGAATTCTGTCATGGATTGTTTCAAACTCTCTTAAGGGTTCGAACTTAATTAACGTCATGGCTTCCTCCTATTGTTATTTTTATGCTAATATAATTACAATACGAATGCCAGAATTGAAAACGACGATAACCCTTTTATTTATATTGAGTTAAAGTATAATTGTAATTTTCATGAATTTTTGTAAAAATGTCAGAGATGCGTGCAAAGTTGAGGTGCCCACCTAATTTCTGTCACGATTTTTGCCATTTATGCCCAACAATCCGGAGGATGTGTGTTTAACATAGAAGAATTTGATATTAAGCTTGATACCGAAGTTATTGGAAGAAGTTTTATTTATTGTGATGAAGTTGATTCGACTAACTCTTTGCTTTTAACAAGCAAGGAGTTTAACAACCATGGTACTGTTATCCTTGCAGAGCATCAAAAACATGGAAGAGGCAGAAAGAACCGCGAATGGTTTAGTAACT
>DAIEQT010000050.1 GCA_027347545.1 Ignavibacteria bacterium
ATTTCAGCGGCTCAACAATACGCTTCATAGGTCGTTTTGATAACGAAGCATCACCAATAATTTCCGATTCAAAATTTTGCGCTACTAAAATTCCGCTTATCAATCTTGTCGTTGTTCCGGAATTTCCGGCATCCAGCTGAGTTTGCGGCGGTGTGAGTTTCCCGATTCCCTTTCCAGCAATTTCAATTGTGTTTTCTTCTCTCTTAAACTCGCAGCCCATTTTTGCAAAGCAGTTCATCGTTGAAGTTACATCTTCGGATTCGGAACAATTACGAATAACGGATTTTCCTTCTGCCATTGAAGCAAACATTACAGCGCGGTGAGAAATTGATTTATCCCCGGCAAGGAATAATTCCCCTCTCAAACTTTTTATTTTTTCAAATTTCTGAATCACTTGTCACACCACTTATCAATTAATTTATCGAGTTCCTCTTTGGGTAAACTTGGAACCGAGTACATTCCTTTTAGAAATCTTTGCCTCTGAGCTTCATACAAAATCACCGCAGACGCAACAGAAACATTTAAGCTCTGCACCATTCCGCGCATTGGAATATAAAACGATTTATCCACCAGCTTTTGCAACTCCGGCGATACTCCCCGCTTTTCATTTCCCATTACAATTGCAACCGGTTCAGTCAAATCCAATTCGTATAGATCAACAGCGTTTTCATCCAACATGCTTGCGTAAATTTTGTAACCAAGTTTGTGCAGCTCATCGCAGCAATCTTTTTCCGATTTATACTTCTGAATATCAATCCATTTGTTCGCTGATGATGAAGTAACTTTGTTTAGCTTTGGGAATTCTTCAATAGTGTAAAGTAAGCCAACGTTTTGTACACCGGTTGCATCACAAGAACGAAGGATTGCGCTCACATTATGAGAATCGTGAATATTTTCCAGAACTAAACGAAGCGAAGCTTGCCTTGATTCGGCTGCTTGCGTTAATCGCTGAAGCCTTCTTTCAGTCCTGAATTTCCTCATTACTTATCGAAGATCATTTTATAAATAATATCCGGCGCTTCTCTTCTTGCCAGATCAAGTTTTATTTTCAGATTAGGGCGCTGCAAATAATACTTTAGCAGCTCAACAGTTTTTGTAATCGCCTCTTCCTATTCATGCGCCCATGATTCGCAGCCATGAATTGACGGAACGTTGGTTGAAAAGCCATCATCGGTTTTTGTTACAATTAAATCTAATACCAAGAAGAATCTCTATTAATGGGTGGCTAATTTATCTACTATATAACCTTTGCGCAATTTTTCAGCAACTTTTTTACTGCTGTCGCGGACACTCCGCGACAGAACTACCTTTCTTTCGTCATGGTAGAACAATGACGACGGGCGAAAAGCCACTGTTATAATTTGTTATTAAATGTGTTGAAAATTACTGTCATGGCTCCTATATTGGGCTCGTAAATAAGAGCTAATAAAGGAGCTAGTAGAGGTTATTATGCAACAAGCTAAAATAAGTTTAGACAAGGAACACATAATATTTATAAATAAGTACCAAGAATTTGGCTTTAAGGATAAAAGTTCCTTGGTGCGTTCGGCTATTGAGGAATTTATTAAATCAGTAGAGAAACAAAAATTGGTAAAATCAGCTAAACTCTATGCTGAGGTTTATAAGGAGGATTCAGAACTAAGAGATTTAACAAATTCGGCTATTGAGGATTGGCCCAAATGAAATCCGTTAAAAGAGGGATGGTCATTGACATAGATTTAAATCCTGTAAGAGGTTCTGAAACCGGGAAGATAAGACCTTGTATTGTTGTCACAAATGATGTTTACAATCAAAGAATCCCAGTGATTCAGGTTGTTCCAATAACATCTTGGAATGAAAAAAAATCTCAAATACATACTAACGTTTTCATAGAACCATCAAAAGAAAATGGGCTCACCAAGAAATCCATCGCTGATTGCCTCCAAACTAGACCAATTGATTATCAATACAGATTAGTTAAAATTCGTGGTCAAC
>DAIEQT010000053.1 GCA_027347545.1 Ignavibacteria bacterium
ATAGCATACAAGGTAGCGGGAATGTCGCTTGCCGAAGCTGATATTCTACGCCGTGCAATGGGTAAGAAAGATTTGAAAGCGATGGCTGAGCAAAAAGAAAAATTTGTCGCCGGCGCATTTGCTAATAATATAGATAAAAGAATCGCTTCGGAAATTTTTGATGTGATTGATAAGTTTGCCAACTACGGATTTAACAAAAGTCACTCGGTCGCTTATTCAATAGTGGCTTACCAAACTGCTTACTTAAAAGCTCATTATCCGGAAGAATTTCTTGCAGCTAACCTTTCCAACGAATACGGCGACTCTGATAAAGTTACTACATTACTTGAAGACTGCCGGAAGTTGGGCGTTAAAGTTCAGCCGCCGGATATTAATCACCCAACAGTAAAGTTTGGTGTTAAGCAAAAGACAATCATTTTCGGAATGAGTGCGATTAAGAATGTTGGGGTTGGTGCAGTTGAAGCAATCAAAAATTCTCATGATAACCTTGGTAGGAATTTCAAAGACATTTACGATTTCTGCTCACATACCGATACACGCGTTGTAAATAAACGTGCGATGGAAGGTTTAGTTTTGGCAGGCGCTTTCGATTCACTCGGCGGAACTCGTTCTCAAAATTTTTTAGCAATACAAGAAGCTTTAGAGTTTGGAGGAAAAGTTCAAACATCAAAAATTTCTACGGTAGATAGTTTGTTTGGCGCTTCACACGATACTTTTGCAGATGTCGAAAGAACTTTGCCTAACGTTCCGGCTTGGGAAGTTAAAGACCGGCTTGCGAAAGAAAGGGAAGTGCTTGGTTTTTATCTAACTGACCATCCGCTTCGCAAATACGAAGCTGAGTATAATTCATTTGCTTCGGTTCACCTTGGTGAAGAGGAAACATACAATTTCAAAGAGCCGGTTCGTGCAATTGGCGTTGTTACAGATTTTAGAACCAAGATGGATAAGCGCGGAAACAACATGGCATTTTTCAAGCTGGATGATTTTTCCGGTTCGTGCGAGTGTTTAATGTTTTCCAAAGTCTATGCTAAATGCGAAAATCTCATTTTGCCGGAATCAACAATTCTAGTAAAGGGAAATCTTGAAAGCAGTGGCGATGCAATCAAACTTCACGTTGATGAAGCTATGCCGCTAAGTGAAGTAAAACAAAAATTGACTAAAAGTCTGGGAATTATTGTTGATTCTTCTATTCACAACAAAGAAAAAATGCTTGAGCTGAAAAAGATTCTTGAAGAACATCCGGGTAAATTACAAGTTGTAGTAGCTTTAAAAGACAACGGAACAAACAGAGAGTTTTTGATTTCCAGCAAAGTTTCAGTTAGCGATGAGCTGATTTCTAAGCTAACCCTGCTTTTAGGTGATGATTGCGTAAGATTTTTCCCGACATAACTGTCTTTACATTTCGTTTGAAATGAAAATGTGTTTTATTAAGTTTGCGCCACAATTCATAAGAGAGGAAAGTAAATGGAAACAAAATGGGCACTTATTCTGGGTGCTTCAAGCGGCTTCGGCGGAGCGTCTGCTGTTGAACTTGCGAAACATGGTTACAACATTTTCGGAATTCACTTAGACCGTCAAGCAACAATGCCTTCCGTTCAACAAGTTGTAAAGAAAATAGAAAGAACCGGACAAAAAGCTGTATTCTTTAATATAAATGCTGCGGATCAAATTAAAATAAACGATACTCTTGATGAAGTTAAAGAACGCTTTGCTACTAAAGAGCATCCGCATGTTAATGTGCTTATCCATTCGCTTGCCTTTGGAACATTAAAGCCATTCATTTCGAAAAACCCAAACGATTGTTTATCTCCCTCTCAAATGAATATGACTTTGGATGTAATGGCTCATTCGTTGGTTTATTGGACACAAGGTTTAGTTCAACGTGATTTATTTGCGCATGGAGGAAGAATTTTTGCCTTAACTAGCGCCGGTTCCCATACAGTTATTCCAAATTACGGTGCTGTCTCTGCTGCAAAAGCTTCTTTAGAAGCACATATACGCCAGCTTTCCGTTGAACTTGGACACATGAAAATTACATGCAATTCTATTATGGCTGGCGTAACAGATACACCGGCAGGAAACAAAATTCCTATGTTCGATAAGATGATGAGTGCTGCAAAACAAAAAAATCCGCACAATAGATTAACAACCCCGGAAGATGTTGCAAGAGCTATCGTTCTTTTATGCGATGAAAAAGCCGATTGGATTTCCGGAAATGTTATTGGCGTTGATGGCGCTGAATACATTGTTAATTATATTGGCGAGAAGACAAGCCATATCATTAAATAACTGGATAAATAAAAATGCAAGAATTCCAATTCACTGAAGAACAGAAAATGCTGCGCGATATGACGCGCGATTTTGTTAATAACGAAATCAAACCTATTTCGGCAAAAATAGATGCAGAAGAAAAAATTCCGGTAGAGCTAAGACAAAAACTTGGCGAACTCGGATTTCTTGGTGTTTCCTTTCCGGAAGAATATGGCGGCGGCGGATTCGGAGAAGTTGGTTACTGCGTAATGCAAGAAGAAATTGCACGCGGATGTATGTCAACAGCAACATTCATCGGCGCGCATCAATCAATCGGTTCCAATGTTATTTATCTTGGCGGAACTGAAGAACAAAAACAAAAATATCTTGTTCCCCTGGCTAAGGGAGAAAAAGTAGGCGCGTTTTGTTTAACCGAAGCTCAAGCTGGTTCAGATTCATTCAATGTTAAAACCCGTGCCCATCTTGATGGAGATGAGTGGGTAATCAACGGAGAAAAACTTTGGATAACAAACGGAGCTATTGCCGATACTGTTTCTGTTTTTGCCAGAACTGATAAAGGCATAAGCGCGTTTATAGTTGAAACTAACTTGCCGGGTTATCATGCTGGTCCGGCAGAAAAGAAGATGGGTATAAAGGGAAGTACAACCAACGCAATTACTTTTGATAATGTTAGAATTCCAAAAGAAAATTTAATTGGTACAGAAGGGCGTGCTTTTATTTTAGCAATGAAAACACTCAATGCCGGAAGATTAGGTTTGGGCGCTTGTTGTCTTGGCGCTTCAAAAGAACTGCTTGAAATGTCTGTTCAGTATTCTAAACAGCGCAAGCAATTTGATCAAACTATTTCCAACTTTCAGGCAATTCAATTTATGATTGCAGAAATGGCAACTATGATTTATGCCATGGAATCTATGGTTTACAGAACAGCTATAGATTACGATTTGAAGAAAGATGTTTCCAAAGCATCGGCAATAATAAAATTGTATTGTTCAGAATCGCTGGATAAGATTGCTGATTATGCTGTTCAGATACATGGCGGAATGGGCTACTCGAGAGAACTTCCAATAGAAAGATATTATCGCGATTCAAGAATTAACAGAATATTTGAAGGAACAAGTGAAATTCAAAAAGGAATTATTGCCCGCGAGCTTCTTAAGAAAAACGGTGCAATGTAATTCGATTATAAAAGGAGAGTAAAATGAAACCATTTACCTTTACTGATTCTAATTTTGATGCCGAGGCATTAAAATCTGATATACCGGTTGTTATTGATTTTTGGGCTACCTGGTGTGGTCCTTGCAGAATGATAGCTCCTATCATGGAAGACTTAGCTGCACAATACGAAGGAAAAGTAAAGATTGGAAAATTAGATGTGGATGAAAATCAACAAGTAGCAATTAAATATGGTGTAAGAAGTATTCCAACAGTATTAATTTTGAAAGGTGGTGAAATCAAAGAAACAATTATTGGCGCTGTTCCGAAAGGAGCATTTGTAGAAAAAATAGATAAAGTTCTTAATTAAGATTCATGGATAAAGTGTAAATAGGGCTTTTAAGTCCTTGACAAAGAAAAGCCCTAATAGTAAATTCAATACAAGAAATAAGGCTTTGTAAAAAACTCAAAAAAGAAAATAATTCTTCTTGCTTTCAATATAGATGGGTACTATTTTGAAAGCGCTTTTCAAGAGAGTAGAAAGTTTTCTTTTAGACGCTTTTAGGAAGCCAAATGTTCCGCAGTATGAAGGGTAAAATTCTGGTATCAAAACTAAAGGAAAAAAGTTTTAATAACTTTGAGGAGGTATTATTGACAGTTCTGCTACAAGTTTTATCACTTCGAAAACCCTTTCTTAATTTAATCAACAAATAAGGAGTAAACTATGCAGCGAAAGATTTTTTACCTTTTGCTACTTCTTGCAATT
>DAIEQT010000389.1 GCA_027347545.1 Ignavibacteria bacterium
CAAAAGCGCGCTAATTACAGAAATATCATCCAGCGAAATTTCTCTGGCTACAATCATTGAAACTTCGTACGGATGATTGAAATATGGTTCACCGGACGCGCGGAAATCATTCTTATGCGATTCATAACTCAACTGAAACGCTTTCTTAATCATCTCTTCATTAACCACCGGAAGACTATTCCGGCAATTAACCAGAAGATCATCTAGCATTCTCTGGTGTTTTATGCTGAACGTAATTTCCATTGAGTTTCTTATCTCTTAAAAAGTACCAAAAGTTCTATCGCCGGCATCGCCTAATCCCGGTAAGATGTAACCAACATTGCTTAATTCTCTATCCAGCGAAGCTGAGTAAATTGGTATATCGGGATGCCCCTCTTCCATTTTTTTAATTCCTTCCGGTGCGGCAATCAAACAAGCAAGTATGCAATTGTTCGCTCCTTTCTTCTTCAAAGAATTGAATGATGCAACTGCGCTTCCGCCGGTTGCCAGCATTGGGTCGAGAACAATCGTAACAGATTGATCTAGATGCGATGGGGTTTTGTAGTAATAATCTATCGGCTGCAAAGTTTTTTCATCGCGTTGCAAACCAATATGTCCAACTTTTGCATCTGGAATCATTTTTAGGAACGCATCTACCATACTTAAACCGGCACGCAAAACCGGGACAAGAACAATCTGTTTTTTCAGTTTATGTCCTTTCGTAACCTCAAGCGGTGTAGCAACTTGAATTTCACTCAGTTCAAACTGCTTGGCAAGCTCAATTGCAAGTGCATAAGAAACTCTGTTAAGCGCAGCACGAAAAGCGGCTGTGTCGGTTTCTTTGCTTCGCAGAATTGTTACATCTCTTTTTACAAGCGGATTATCAATCAAATTAAAATTTTTCATCGTTTTCCTTTTTCAAGTTTTTTGCCAAGCAAAGAGAGAATATTTACAAACGGAGATGCCGGCGGTGTGTAATTGTAATTTATCTTTGCGAGTTCACTTACATTCATTTTGTTTTGAATCAATACGCTGATTAAATCTGCGTAGCCAACTACTTCGTTACCGCCATAGAAATTTGCGCCGAGAATTCTCTCGCTTCCAAGCTCATAGACCACGTTTCCAAGTGTTATACGGGAAGCCGGCATTACTTTTACAAGATTATTTGCTTCCGCGCTTACAGAAGCAACTCTTAAATTGTTCAACTTGGCTTCATCGGAACTTAAGCCGACATTAACAAAGATATTATCGAAAATCTTTACCGAGATACTTTTTATTACCGGCTGGGCGAAATTGTTTCCACCGGCGGCGTTTTCTCCGGCAGTGTATCCATAATCTCTGGTAAAAGTTGCAAGCGGAATAAACTCATTCCGGTTTGTAATTCTGTTTACAACTTCAATGCAATCTCCGCAAGCGAAAATATTTGCATCGCTCGTGCGCAGTTTGGAATCCACTTTTATTCCACCGCGTGGACCAATATCAAGTTTTGCAGCTACTGCCAAATCAACATTCGGCTCAAATCCAATTGCTTGAATTACAACATCAATTTCCTTGCGCCAACCATCAACTTCAATACTCTTAACTGTGTCATTATCAAAGTAAAATTTCGGCTGTGCAATTCCGCCGTAGAACTCTATTCCCTTTTCTATCACTGTATCGAGAATTTTTCTTCTCATCTCCGTTTCAACATTCGGCATTGGAAGAATTTCTTTATCAATCAAAATCACTTCGCAGTTAAGTGAGCAGAGCGCTTCAGCTAACTCCAAACCAATGTAACCGCTTCCTACCACCAAAACTTTTTTAGCTTTCTTCTGATTGATATTCTTTTGCAGCGCAATTAAATCCGCAACAGTTTTGAAAGTGAAAGCATTAGTTATGTTTCGCGGAAGTGAATCCAACCGTTTTGCACGTGAGCCGGTTGCAAGTACAAGTTTATCGTATGGGAAATCTATGAGGTGATTACTTACTAAGTTTCTTACAGAAATTGTTTTGGAAGTACGGTTTATTTTTTCAACTCTGTGTTTTGTAAAAACTTTAACGCCCTTTTCCTGCTCAAACTTTTCCGGTGTATAAAACACAATCTTTTCGTAATCGGTGATAACATTGGAAAGCACATAGGGAAGCTCGCACGTTCCGGTAGAAATAAAATCTCCGGCTTCAAACATTATTACGTTTGCTTTGGGATCAACACGCTTTGCTTTGGCAGCGGCAGCCGGACCGGCAGCATTTCCGCCAATAACTATAATATTTTTCTGCGGGGTCTGGTAAATCACTCGCGTGCTTCCCTTTATTTAACGCCAAATATAAATAA
>DAIEQT010000390.1 GCA_027347545.1 Ignavibacteria bacterium
TTTATCTTCGTGCGGATAGCAAATGTACCAAGTGCGCTGCAGATCGGCGCAATAGCCGTTAACCTTAACTCCAAAATCCATATTAACAACGTGACCGTGTTGAACAACCCGATTAGTTGGACCGGAATGCGCGCCGGCTGTATCCGGACCGGAAAAGACGGCAGGACAATGTTCAACATCCCAAGCAGTTTCAAAACCGCGCTGTTTAACGATATCAAGTACAAAATCTGCAACTTGTTTTTCCGTAACACCGGCTTTAAGAAACTTTGTTACTTCACCAAAAATTTTAAGAGTTTCGTTAATTGCTTCTTTCATGTTCGCAAGTTCGCTTGCAGATTTTCTTCCTTTTAATGCCGCAATAATTTCTTCGGATGAAACAAGAGCATTTACATATGGAGTGTCTTTTAGATGGTCAATCAACTCAAGATATAATCCGTGCGGCAGTCCATCGGCAAGTGTTGAGTTGCGGGAAAAGTTGATAGCAATTTTCTTAGGCTTGTACATATCCAGCACTTTAAGCAAATCTTCTTTAACAAATTTCAAATAAGGGTGAATATTTTTGTATGTGCCAACTGTTTTCATATTTTCATATTCTAGCGAGCCAATTACCGCATGAGTGTTCCCACTCTTAGTAATAATGAATGCGGATTGCCAAGTAGCTCCGGTCCCAACCATCATGTCCATCATTGGGTCTTTCATGTTTCCGGTTTCGCGGACATAAATCATCCACATATCAATATTTTTTTCATTCAAAATTTGTACGGCTTGTTCAATCTTTTCTTGAATCATTTGTTTGGACATACATCCTCCGAGCCGAGTTACGCTTATGATTTATTATTAGTTTACTATCGTCCAACGTATTGTTTTAAAATGTTTGGATCATCGGTTGATTCGATTGTTTCGTTGCAAACGGTGCATTCAAAATTAACGCGAACCGGAACAGCGCTTATTCCAATCCAATACAAAATTTGCCCAAAACCGGAATACTCGCATTTATGCTGAACTTTGAGATTTGATTTATCGTACCCGCAAGAACAAGCTGGCTTTGAGTAGTTGTTTGAGTTTTCCATCATTCAATAAATTGTTGCCGAAAAATTACAAAGAATTTTCCATTTCTTAATTGGCAGAAATAAGATAGATTCCGTCCCATAAAATCAAAACCGAAGGCGTAACATGAAAAAAGTCCTACTTTTAATTGCCGCATTGTTTTTACAGCTCAACGCACAGAACCAAGAATACTTTTTAAGCGATCCCGCCCTTTCTCCGGATGCCAAAACAATTATCTTTTCTTACGAAGGTGATTTGTGGACGGTTCCGGTTAGCGGCGGAAACGCATCGCGCTTAACAGCTATGGATGGAAATGAAACACGCCCGGTTTATTCGCCGGATGGAAAATGGATTGCCTTCACCAGCAATCAAGATGGGAATAACAATGTTTATGTAATTCCGGTAGAAGGCGGAGCGATTAAGCAGCTTACTTTTCACAGCAGCAACGATTTAGTTGAATCGTGGTCGTGGGATTCCAAATATATTTACTTCGCTTCAGATAGATTTAATTCAGTAACAGCTTTTAAAGTATCATTAAACGGTGAAACACCGGTACGCTTGTTTGATAATTTTTTTAACTGGCCGCATAATTTGATGGAGGACCCAATAAGTAAAGGATTCTATTTTAATGATACTTGGGAAAGCTGGAGCCAAGCAAATAGAAAACACTATAAAGGCGATTTCAATCCGGATGTAAAGTTTTACAATCCGGTAACGAAGGAATACAAACTACTTACGGATTACCGCGGAAAAGATTTTTGGCAAACTGTAGATAAGAATGGCAAAATTTATTTTGCAAGCGATGAAGGAAACGACGAATACAATCTTTACACATTTGAAAATGGGAAGAAGAAACAGCTAACAAAATTTGATGCTTCAATCAAGAAACCAAAAGTTAGCGCAAACGGAGAGAAAGTTGTTTTCGAAAAAGATTACCAGCTTTTTGTTTACGATGTAAAATCCGGCAAAGCCGATAAGGTTCCGGTTGCTTTGATAAGCAATTACAAACTGGTAAACTCGCAAGAGTATAACACCAAGGGCGCAGTTACAAATTTTTCAGCATCACCGGATGGAAAAAAGTTTGTGTTTGTTTCCAGAGGTGAATTATTTGTTTCCGACGTTGAAGGAAAATTTGTAAAACAGATTAATACAAATCCGGCTGAACGGATTGTTGAAGTTCTTTGGTTGAATAATGATACAATCATTTTTAATCAAACTGTCAACGGCTGGTTAAATCTATTTACAATTAAAGCTGACAGTAAAGGTGAAAAGAAACAGCTGACTAAAAATGAGCAAAATAATCAATCAATTGTAATTAGCAACGTTAGAAGTAAGGTGGCTTACTTCAGCGGAAGAAACGAGCTGCGGGTTCTCGATTCAAAATCGCTGGAATCAAAAACAATTGTGAAAGATGAATTCTGGGCGCTCAATCCGGGTGATCCAAGCTTTTCTCCGGATGATAGATATTTAGTTTACACAGCGCAGAGAAATTTTGAATCAGACATTTTCGCTTACGATTTCAAAACTGAAAAGTCTTACGAGATTACTAAGACCGGAGTTTCGGAAAGTTCGCCAACATGGTCGCCTGATGGAAAATACATTTACTTCTCAACAGATAGATTAACTCCAAGTTATCCGCGCGGTACAAGAAATGATGATGTTTACAGAATAGCGCTTCAGCCAATTGATAAAGAATTTAAGTCCGACCGTTTTGACAAATTATTTTTGGCGGAAAAGAAGGACTCATCCAAAGTAAAAGTGGAAATTGATTTTGCCGGATTGAAAGACCGCTGGGAAAGCATTGTAAAACTTAGCGGATCGCAAGGTCAGCCATTTGTTTACCAAAAGGGTGATGAGACAAGATTGCTCTTTACTTCCAATCATGAGGGGGAGGGAAATAACCTTTACCAGTTGATTCTGAAGCCATTTGATAAACCGGAAACTAAAAAATTTGAAGGCGCTAAAGTTAGCGGCTATCAAATAAGTAAAGGCAAGGACAATTACTATTTGATGTCATCCAGCAAGATTTACAAAATTGATTTTGCCGCCAGCAAGCTAACGGCGGTAGAAACAGAGGCAAAGTTTACAAGAAATCTTTCTGCTGAATTCAACCAGATGTTTTATGAAACTTGGGCTAACCTTGAAGAGAATTTCTATGATGACAAATTCCACGGAGCTGATTGGAACAAACTTGGAAAGTATTACTCAACATTTTTACCTTATGTAAAATCTCGCGCAAACTTACGCTTGCTCTTAAATGACATGCTCGGTGAGTTAAACTCTTCTCACCTTGGCTTTAACTCAAACGGCGATGAAGAGAAAGTATTCTATAAAACCGAATCAATGGAAACCGGAATTGTTTTTGAAAATGAGAATCCATATAAAGTAAAATCAATTCTCAAGAACTCAGCGGTTTGGAAAAAGGGAAATGCGATTCTTCCGGGTGATGAACTTGTTTCAATTAACGGAATCTCGGTTGATAAAGAGGCTAACCGGGATAAGTATTTCTTAACAACTTCCCAGCCGGAAGAAATTACACTTGGATTGAAGCGTGGAAATGAGAATGTGAGCGTGAAGATTCATCCGCAAAGCTATGGTGAATTAAAAACCAATTTCTACGATGAGTGGGTTGAGCAAAATCAAAAGTATGTTGATGAGAAATCAAAAAATAAAATTGCTTATGTACACATGAAGAACATGGGGGACGGTGAACTAGAAAACTTTTTGATCGAGATGACTAATGAATTTCACTACAAAGAGGGATTGATTTACGATCTTCGATTCAACACCGGTGGCAATGTTCACGATGCAGTTTTACAGTTCTTAAGCCAGCGCCCCTATTTGCAATGGAAATACAGAGGCGGTGCACTAACAATTCAGCCGAACTTTGCACCGGTGGCAAAACCAATTGTTATTCTTATCAACGAACAAACTTTGAGCGATGCAGAGATGACTTCGCAAGGATTTAAACAGCTTGGTCTTGGAAAAATTATTGGAACGGAAAGCTACAGATGGATTATCTTCACATCCGGCAAAAGTCTTGTTGATGGTTCTTTCTACCGGCTTCCTTCCTGGGGCTGCTTTACGCTTGATGGAAAAGACTTAGAAGCTGAAGGAGTTAAACCGGATATTTACGTTAAGACTACTTTCAAGGATAGATTGGAAAAGAAAGATCCGCAGCTTGATAAAGCCATAGAAGAAATTATGAAAGGAATAAAATGAATTCGTTAAAAAGTTTTTTGGATGAACAGAAGGAATACTTGCTTGAATCTTACGCAAAATTACTTTTGATTAGCGACGGTGAAGCTTCATCTAAGCAAGATGGTAAATGGTCTAAGAAAGAAATTTTGGGGCATTTGATTGATTCCGCATCAAACAATCATCAAAGATTTGTGCGCGTGCAATTTAAGGATGATTTGGTTTTTCCTGGTTACGACCAAGATGAATGGGTGCGGGTTCAGAACTATCAATACGTAAATTGGTTTGCGCTGGTAGAATTGTGGAAGGGATTTAATTTTCTGATAGCACACTTAGCTGGAGAAATTCCGGATAATATTTTATTTGAACCAAGAGCAAATCATAATTTGGTTGATATTGCATATATCGAAGTTCCAAAAGAGCAGCCGGCAACTTTGGATTACTTTATTCGCGATTATTTTGTTCATCTGAAACACCACATGGAACAAATAGTTGAGAGTGTTAAATAAAACTGTCATGCTGGGTTCCAGCTTTCGCTGGAATGGCACAGAGAAAGGACACTAATTGAAAGACATAACAGTTGCAGTAATAGATTTATACAACGGAGAAGAAAATCAAGGCATTCGCTGTATCAGAGATATATTGAACGAAACCGACTGCAACCTGCCGGATGTTTCGCTCGATTATAAATTTTATGAAACAAGGAATAAGCTCGAATTACCAAACCTAGATTACGATATTTACATTTCTTCCGGTGGACCGGGAAGTCCTTGGGATGGGGTAGGCAGTGCTTGGGAAGCGCAATACTTTAGATTGCTCGATTTAATTTGGACACACAACCACAATAACCAGCGCAAGAAGTATGTATTCTTCATCTGTCATTCATTTCAAATCATGGTAAGATATTTCAAGCTTGGCGAAGTAATCAAGCGTCATTCAAAATCATTTGGTGTAATGCCGGTTCACCTAACTGAATTTGGCAAGGAAGATAGTTTGCTGGATGGACTTTCCGATATGTTCTACGCGGCTGATTTCCGCGAATGGCAAGTGGTTCAGCCAAACAGAATTGCTTTTGAAGAACTCGGCGCAAAAATTCTTTGTTTGGAAAAAAATAGACCGCACGTTCCTTTCGAACGGGCAATGATGGCAATTAGAATTAATGATGAATTCTGTGGGACACAATTTCATCCCGAAGCGGATGCTGCGAGTATGTATCATCATTTCCGTCAACCGGAAAGAAAGGAACACGTTGTTAACAAATATGGCGAGCAAAAATATTTTGATATGCTTGATTTACTCGAAGTTGAAGATGGAATTAAACTGACACGAAAAACTGTTCTGCCAAATTTCCTAAAGGATACAATAGCAAAGCTGCAACAAAGCTAAGTTTTATACCGTCCCTAAAGGGACTTAACAAATATTGTGTATTCATTTTTCTATAGATATGCCGCTCCTCCGAAGGAGTCCTTCGGACTAACGGAGCTAAAATCCCGTAGGTGGATGTCGCATAATTAATGAATCAAAAATATATCTGCGAAAATCAGTTGAATCTGCGTCATCTGCGTGCCATTAAGGATTAAAAAATTAATTATGCGACAGCCATCTTTAGGGACGATACAGAGAATATCTTTGCTCATTGCTATATCGGTTTAAGGTAATTCGCTAAGTGTTTATTCACTCGTGTTGTTTTGTGGCTTTGCGTAATCTATCCATAATCGCTTGCCCCAACCCCTTCTCTTCAATTGTCTCAACAAGAATTAAATCAAGATTTTGTTTTTCCAGATCGTGCAGAAAAGAAAATAAGTTTGCGGCTGCTTCCCGGAGATTTCCGCTCGCTGAAAGTACACGCGCATCTGCAAAAGGAAACTTGTATTTGTTTTCCTTGAAGAATAATACGCCAATCTTTTTATCCTCATCAAGAAACTTTTCGTTGAAGAACTTTAACGGAGTATGCGGAGAATAATGAAACGGAAGCTGACCGGGAGAGTTAGGCTTATTTTCATCGGCAACGCCAATTTTAATTTCTCCAATTACTTTTTCAATATCTTCTTTAGATAAGCCGCCGTGCCGCAGTAAATAAAACTCATCGTTATGGAGTTGTACGATCGTAGATTCAACGCCAACTGAACATTTCCCACCGTCGAGAATCATATCAACTTTATCACCAAGATATTTCGCAACGTGTGCCGCTTCGGTTGGACTGAGATGACCAAACTTGTTTGCGCTCGGTGCGGCAATTGGTCTTCCGCTCATTTCAATTAATTGCAACGCAACGGGATGATTGGGCATCCTTACCGCTACAGTTGGATTGCCTGATGTTACAATATCGGGCACAAGCTCTGTCTTAGGAAGAACAAGTGTTAACGGTCCCGGCCAGAACTTATTAATTAACTGCTCAACCTTTTCATTTTCAAACGAGGAAAGTTTTTTTAGCCAGCTTTTATCTGCTATATGAAGTATAAGCGGATTAAACGCCGGACGTTTCTTTGCTTCAAAGATTTTTGCTACTGCAATCGGGTTTAAACCATCTGCGCCTAAACCGTAAACCGTTTCGGTTGGAAAGGCAACAAGTCCGCCCGATTTTATTATTTCCGACGCGCGGAGTATGCTTTCGTTATTTGCTTTGTAAGTATTCATAACCTTTACGAAAATATAATTTTTGATAAAGACTTGTTTGAAATATCTTTGCATCAACAAATCGAACGAAAACCCATGAACGAATTAAAAGCATTTAGCAGACTTCTGGCAGATGAAAGCGGTAAAATAATTAACCAATACTGGCGCAAAGAGTTTACTATTGATGACAAAGCTGATTCAACTCCCGTTACAATTGCCGATAAGAAAGCCGAAGAACTAATGCGAGAAATGATAATGAAGAATTTTCCCGAGCATGGAATTATCGGCGAAGAATTTGGGGAACATAATATTGGCGCAGAATACAAATGGATTCTCGATCCGATAGATGGAACAAAAAGCTTTATACATGGAACGGTTACGTTTGGAACGCTGATTGCGTTAACACAAAACGGCAAACCAATTCTGGGAGTTATCAATCAACCTGTACTGAATGAATTTTTAATTGGCGATAACGAAACTGCAGAACTAAACGGTTTCAGGGTTCATGTACGTGAATGTAACAATCTAGCAACGGCAACGCTTTTAACAACAGATCATCTTCACATCGAGAAATATCAAAACATAAAAAAGTTTGAAGAGCTGATGCACCAAGTAAAAGTTTACCGCCAGTGGGGTGATTGCTACGGCTATTATCTTGTTGCTACCGGGTATGCAGATGTAATGATTGACCCAATAATGAGTGTTTGGGATTCAATGGCAGTTATACCGGTAATCCGTGGAGCCGGCGGAACAATTACCGATTATCAGGGCAACAATGCTGAAACCGGGAACAGCATTATAGCAACCGGTGGAAAGTTACATAACGAAATTCTGAAAATTTTGAACTGAGAATTCCACGCAAAAAATTAATTTCTTCGTTAGTAACGTTTTCTTCTTTAAACGCGTCTAAAAGCCACAAGGGAAATTTCATTATTAAATTTTTTGGAAAGGCTCAAAGATGACGCAAAAAAGTTACTATTCTAAGGCATTATGGGGCGTTTTACTTCTAATCTTTTGTTCGGTCGTTAGTGCGCAGCAGACCGTTCCTAATCAGAAACCAACAGTAACAGCAGTTAAAATTAATTCTCCGATTGAGTTAACCGGAAAGTTAGATAATCCCGCTTGGGCTAAAGCAGTGCCGGTTGAATTGAACTATGAATTTCGTCCTGGCGACAACATACCGGCTCAGCATAAAACCACCGCCCGCGTTCTTTACGATAACGAGTTTATTTACTTCGGATTCGATTGCTTAGATAACGATCCAAAGAGCATTCGCGCTAATGTTTCTGATAGAGATAAAATTTATAATGATGATTTTGTAATTGTTGTGTTCGATACTTACGGAGATTATCAAAAATCTTACGAGTTTGTAGTAAACCCTTTTGGCAATCAAGGAGATTTGCTCGCAACAAGTAACGGTGAAGATGCTTCTATGGATTACATTTGGTATTCAGCCGCATCTATAAATGATCATGGCTGGACTGCCGAAATGAAGATTCCATTTAAGAGTTTGTCTTTTACGGAAAAAGAAGAACACATTTGGCCGCTTCACTTTTCCAGAACAATTCCTAGAGAAAGCAGATTTCAAACTTCGTGGATGAAGATTGATAGAAATATTCCTTCTTTTATTACTCAGGCAGGTTTGTTAACCGGATTGAAAGGCATTAAAAGCGGCGGCTCTGTTGAACTTCTTCCTTACGCTATTGGACAAAGTTTTGGACAGCTAACAGATTTTTCTGATCCTAAATCTAATTTCAAGTTTGATCCGCTGAAAGGAAGAATTGGCGCCGGAATAAAATACTCGCCGAGTCAAAGCTTTGCATTGGAAGCAGTTGTTAATCCGGATTTCAGTCAGATAGAAGCCGATGCTGAGCAAATTGAAATCAACACAACATTCGCGCTGAATTATGATGAGAAACGCCCATTCTTTTTAACCGGAAATGATTTGCTTCAAACGCCAATGTATTACTCACGCTCAATCAACAATCCTCTTGGAGCCGGAAGAATTTTAGGAAAGAGTGGTAAGCTTTCTTACTTATTGCTCTCAGCTTACGATAGAAATACCGTTGTTGAAGTTCCCGGTGAAGAGAGAAGCAATCTTGTTTCTACCAATATGAAATCGCTGGCTACAGTTGGAAGATTACGTTACGATTTTGGTGATGAGAGTTATCTCGGTTTGTTAGGATTGAGCCGCAACTTAGAAGACGCGGGCAATTATGTTGTGGGCCTAGATTGGACTTATAAATTCTGGAGCAACTGGTACTTTAGCGGAGAAGGATTTTACAGCAAGACAAAAGAATTGAACAATACAGCAATGTTTGGCAACACAAGAAAACTCGGAAGCACAAATCACACTGCCGCGTTTGATGGCGAAAGTTATTCGGGCGACGGCATTCATCTTTTACTTTCTTATAACAGTCGCAATTATTCGTTTGCAACTGTGTTTAATAACTTTTCGCCAACTTATCAAACTTACAATGGCTTGTTTGGTCATGTAAATTACCGCCAGCTTTATATGGAACATGAATTTGAGTTTTATCCTACGGATTCATTTATTGATAACTGGGGTATTTCATTGCGGAGCGGTCTTCAGTTTAATTTTAGCGGAGTTAAAAGAGAACAATTCTTAATGCCGCAAATTTATTTTACTCTAAAAGGACAGACAAATATTTCGGTCAATTACTTATTGTTAAATGATGAGCGCTTTGGCGGTATCTGGTTTGATAAAATCAATAGAGTAGTTTTCAATATTAATACACGTCCGCTAAAAGAACTTTCGTTTTACGCAAACGGGCAGGTGGGCAAATTCATTTTTAGATCATCCAGCCCGGAAATAGGCGAAGGACATAATTTCTATGCCGGCGTTACATTAAAGCCGACTTCACAGCTAAATCTTTCGTTTGATTATTCCCGCGCCAGATTATCAAGTGTGGCTACGGGAAATCTATTTTACGACGGCAACATTTATCGCATTGTCGGTATTTACCAATTCAATTCGGAAATGTTTGTTAGAATAATAACACAGTACAATACTTTTGATAAATCGTTCAATCTTTATCCGCTGTTCAGTTATAAGCTGAATGCATTTACTACTTTCTACGCCGGCGCAACATCCAACTATGCTCATTACGATGAAATTGGTTTGAAAAATACAGCACAGCAATACTTTGTAAAGATTCAGTATTTATTAGGTGTGTAATCTTTTTGTAGGGAACAGCCTCAGGCTGTTCCTTTTGTAAACGGATCGGCGAGCCGTCTCAAAAACATGTTATAAAAGCAGACGTTCCACCGGAACGTCACTACATTAACTTTTTTATACCCGAGTCAGATTGCTGATAGCTGAAAAAGTTTTCCTCCTTGCTTCTCTATTCCCAAGCCGATAGTTTGCTTGTAAGTTTTTCTTGGGTGTATAAATGAACGACTTAGTTCTCAAAGACAAAGAAATCTATCCAATTGAAGAAGTAATTTTCTCACACATCGGCAAAACAAAAACACACTGGGAATCATTATTCAAACACATTCACGCCAATCATCCAGATTTTAATGAAGAATGGCGCTACTACAACGATGGCATAAGCTGGCTGATGAAAGTAACTCACAAAAAGAAAACTATTTTCTGGCTCGGCGTAATTCCCAAAACATTTAGAATTACTTTTTACTTTGGTGATAAAGCCGAACCGGTAATTTTATCTTCCGGTCTGCCGGAAGAAATTAAAACCAATTTTATGGAAGGTGAACGTTACGGTAAAATACGGGGCATTACTTTGCTGATGAACAACAAAAAGAATGTAGAAGCGGCAAAGCAGTTGATTGAGATAAAATTAAAAACCAAATGAAAAATTTTTGAGTTATTTGAGGTTGAGTTAGCAACAAATATCCTATTCCTATGAAGCGATCAAGATTAAGAACAAGATTAAGAT
>DAIEQT010000125.1 GCA_027347545.1 Ignavibacteria bacterium
GCGAAAGTTTATTCCAAAGAGATTCATCACTACTAAGAAATATTGAATTAGCACCCTTATTGGAAAGCATATCTATCACAACATTGTTCAACCCGGTTTCTTTTCCATTAGTATTTAACGGTGTTTTAAGAAAAGCTATGCCCAAGAATCCGGTATTCCAATTTTGATATTGAGAAATTCCATCTTGATCAAAAACGTAAACCAAGTTTTCTTCTTTAATGTAACCAGCGCTGTCATCACTATTATCACCAAGCCCACCTATTCCGGAATCCAAATAAATTCCCAATACAAATTTTGGGTAATCAAAATCAGAGATATTATAAATATTATGCACATTAAATACTACATCCTCTACCGGTGATTGGATAAACTGTATTTCTCTTGTTTCAATTCTCAAACCCAAACCACCTCTGTTTAGATCATTTTTAACCGGCAGAAACAAGTAAGGCGCTTTAGTAAACTCAAAATCTTTAGAATCGTCCATCACAAAGAAAGATTCCAAAGTTCCAACAGACAGACTGTTATTTTTCAGACCGTACCATTTACCGTTGAGAGAATCATCTGCTCCAGGTAATGCTTTAGGCCAGCTT
This sequence comes from Ignavibacteria bacterium, assembly GCA_027347545.1. Classification (GTDB taxonomy): domain Bacteria; phylum Bacteroidota; class Ignavibacteria; order Ignavibacteriales; family Melioribacteraceae; genus Stygiobacter. The sequence continues at coordinate 591 of DAIEQT010000125.1, forward strand.
AACGGCCAAGTGCTCGGCTTCATGTTAATGGCTGGTGTTAAAGAGCTGGGGTTTGAATAACCCGGAATTGGTTCCAACACCCATGTATCTCCGGTAACAGGATCAGTATCAACATACTCTCGGTAGGAACCCTCAACAGAATGTACCACTTGAGCATTCCCCGGTGCGGTAAATTCTGCGCCGAGCATAATGCAAGAACCATCCATAGAAGAATGATTTGATCCTTTCGGCCATTCACCGGAAGGACGATCTGACCAATACCCTATCTGTCCATCATTGATAAAAATTGTCCTTACAAAATTACCGTCAAGTATTCCTCTTTTCCGTTCCGACTTATTGCCATAGTTATCTTCTCTATACTTTTTAATCTGCTCAGCTGTTTGTCCAGACAATGTTGATAATATGCTTAGAAGAAAAATAAAAACGAGACATGATTGATTTTTCATTTGGCACCCCAGTTCTTTTTAATTACGAGTTTCATTTCGCCCCGCAAAAAGGTTATGAAAATTTCAGTTAGAATGTAGGAATTATTGCCATAAACCTCTACACCAAAAACTTTATCAAGATGGGGAATCGGATTTGGAAAATAACACATTAAACTTTTCTTAAACTAAACCGATAGTAGAAATGGAATGGTTTGCTCTTTTTGTTAACAAATACATCGAGACTAAGAAATGTCTTTAGAAGTGCTAAATACTAATCTCACTCAAATTACTAATACCCAATTAGCGGCAAAACGTAATAACATTGTTGAGAACACCAAAAGGGAAACTACCGAGAAAGTTTTTTCGCCAAACAAGCATGAGGAAACAAAATCTGTTTTAGTTACGGAAAAGTTAGATAATGGAAAAGCACTTCTAAGTAGCGATATACGTTTCCAAAGCAGTGTACCGGTCGCTAAACTTCTGAGTACTATAAAAGTCTTCAATGAAACCGAGCTCGTAAAAAAGATTGATGACTTCAAGTCTAACGATCATAAGGAAGCTGAAATTGAAGAACCGGGAGAAACCGAAACACGAGAAGAAAGCGGTTCCGGATTTTATATTGTAGCAAACCAAACAGCTGGTAATCCGCGCAAGCTGCTGCCTAAAAGCCAAACCGATTTACTGAGAGAGCAAATTTCTCTTGCCTATCATTCAACTGTTAGAAAAGAAAATGGTACTCTTGTTGATCTTACTTTCTGAGAATGTAAAAATCTTTTTTCTTGTAGAGCTTTGCACCTTTAAGTCGTTTGTCCCCAATTTGGTTATCTACAAAATGCTTTTCCGGTTTACCGTTTACATCTAAAACCTCTTAGCCAACTATTCCCTTTTTAATCAAAGCAGAAAGTATTTTCAGAAACTCTTCTTTTTCCGCTTCGTTAAGCTCACCAATATCAAGTCTATCCGAATCACCAAGATTCAAAAACTTATCCACCTTATCATAAACTTTGGCAGTATTGGAAATCTCAACGGAATCGTTTTTGGTTTCGCCGGATGGAGAAATTTTTTCTTGCGGCTTTTTATCCCAGACAAAAGTAGAGAACAAATTAATTTTAGATATAGACTGCATGGCAATTTCGATTTTTGGTTATTATCGAAGTATTTGCCGCGAAGTTGAAGCCGCTTTAAATTGTATTAATACTCTTGTGGAAGTTCTTTCATCTGAGCATAAGTAAAAACCGGACCATCTTTGCAAACATAAACATTGCCAACGTTGCAGCGTCCGCATTTACCAAGCCCGCACTTCATTCTGTTTTCTAACGTAGTGATGATGTTTTCTTCCGCGAATCCAAGTTTAAGCAGAACGGGAATTGTGAACTTTATCATAATTGGAGGACCGCAAACAATAGCTATGGTGTTTTCACTTTTGGGCGCAACTTTTTCAACTATGGCTGGAACGAAGCCAATTTCACCGTCCCAATCCGGAGTTTCGCCACCCGGATCTACTGTGACTACTGTTTTAATGTCTGAGCGTTCCTTCCATTCTTTAAGTTCACGTTTGTAAACCAAATCTTTGCAAGAGCGGGCACCGTAAACAATTGTTATATCTTTAAACTGATCACGTAAATCTAGCGTATTCCAGATAACGCAGCGAACCGGCGCGAGCCCAATTCCACCAGATATGAACAAAACATTCTTCCCTTTCATTTCTTCAACCGGAAAATAATTTCCGTATGGTCCGCGGAACCCGATTGTATCGCCAATGCTTAATCTCTTTAGTGCTGTTGTAACTTTTCCAATTTGTTTGAATGAACACTCTATATAATCTTCTCTCGTAGGTGATGAAGCAATACAAAATGTTGATTCGCCTTCACCGAAAACAGAGTACTCGCCAAACTGCCCGGCCTTGAATGAAAAGCTTTTCGCAACTTCTTCATCTCTAAATTTTAGCCTGAACGTTTTCGTATCAAAAGTTTCATCAATGATGTCTGTAATTTCCATCAATTCCGGTTTGTAGATGTTGTTACTGCACATAATCTTTTCCT
>DAIEQT010000395.1 GCA_027347545.1 Ignavibacteria bacterium
GGAGAGGCAGTACTTCAACAATCTCAAAACAATTTCGCTTACAGGTAATTCAATAACCTTAATCTTATCCAACCAAGCAAATACACCACTAGGCGATAGTGCCGTTTACCAAGTTGATTATTCATTAACAATTAATACCAAAGACCAGAACATAACCGGAGATTATAAAGGAACAGCCCAGTTTAAAATTTATCTTGATAAGAGAAATCAATGGGTGATTGGCAATTGGGAAGATATACGAAAGGGTGATCAAAAATCTTGGAGCGACTTAAAAGGGAGGCTCTATTAAAATATTTTTGATCTTAATTGGTACGGTTATGTTGTTTTATAGCTGTAATCCCTTTGCACCGGCCCTAGATGAAAAGTTAGGTTCTGCAAACGGGCTAATTAGTGATCAAACCTCTGTTCAAGGCGTATTTCAAAATTTTCAATATGCTTACACATTTAAGGATACTCTGATTTATAGTCAGTTACTCAACAAAGATTTTACATTTAGCTACCGCGATTATGATTTGGGCGTTGACATGAACTGGGGACGCGATGAAGAAATGAGAGTTTCCAGTGGTTTGTTCCAAAACACGCAACGGCTTGATCTTACCTGGAACAATATTGTTTCGATGACTGCCGACTCGACAAGAATTGTTAGGAGTTTTAATTTAACCATTACTTTTAATCCAACAGACATTATCTTTATTGACGGGAAAGTGAACTTAACACTCGGTAAGAATGAAAACGGAAAATGGAAGATAATTCACTGGATTGATGAATCGAACTTTTAGTTGAAAAAATATGATTTCATTTTATTTATCAGAAGCATTTAGGTTATTTAGAAAAAGCGGCTACAATTCCGTAGTGCTAATTTTTGTTACATCGCTAGCGGTCTTTGTAACTATCGCATCGTTATCAATTGTGGTTGGTGTTCAAGAACTAGATAACACAATCAAATCTGGAATTAAGCTAAATGTATTCTTGAAACCGGATATTTCAGCATTGAAAATTGATTCAATCAAGGTTGAGCTAGTAAAAATCAATCCGGTGAAATCGGCAGTTTATGTTTCTAGTGAAGAAGCCGGCAAAACTTTCATTAAAGAGACCGGTGAGAATTTCCGGAATGTTTTGGACGATAATCCACTTCCGAGCTCATATATTGTTTCACTAACCAGCAGCCAAATTAACGAAGGTGGAATCGAGCAACTCTCAAATCGCATTGAGCAAATAAATGGTGTTGAAGATGTAATTTACGATTACGAAACAACTCTAAAACTTCTCAAAACACTTCGAATGATCCAGTATTTCTTTTATCCGTTGTCGGTTCTACTTGTTCTTCTTTCTATTTATTTAGTTTATAGCAATAATAAACTACTGATCAAACAGAACTCAAATCTCTTTAGAACTATGAGATTAGTTGGTGGAAAAATTGGAAGTATCAGAATTCCTGTGATCTTAAATGGATTATTAATAGGGATAATCTCGTCAGTTATTTGTTTAACATTTTTCAATTTAACTGTAGTTTTATTGACTGCCTCTTTAAATAATCTTAAATTCGGCAAGTATTATTTAGCTATTAATGTTATAATAGTTGTGATAAGCATCTCGTTGGGAATTGTGGGCAGTTATCTATCTTCACGTTTAATAATTAAGCAAAAAAATTAATCTTCATGGATGGAGTCATTTAATGAAAAGAATTTCATTCTTATTCTTGTTCCTTTTAGTAAACTTAAGTTTTGCACAATCAAAAGGCTATGATCTTGGTTCATCCGGCGTCAGAACTTTTCAGCAAAGTGGTTTTTTTGATCTTTCGGATCCGGAAACTGTGAACATTACGGTTTCCGTTTGGGGATGGGTTAGATACCCTGGCAAATATAAAATTCCGATTAACACAGATATTAGTGATCTTCTTTCCTTCGCGGGCGGACCCGTGGAAGGTGCTGACCTTGAAGACATTCGTATTGTTCGTGTTAATGAAGATTCTACTCAGCAGATGATTAAATTCAGTTTCAATGATGTCATGTATGAATCAAGACTTGAGAATAGGTATAGGAAAGTTCCAAAGCTTGATGCAGGTGATGTTCTTGTTGTGCCGGGAGAGCCGAAGTTATATTTTAGAGATCATTTCTCAATATGGATGTCGGTTATCAGCATGCTCATATCGTTATCAATTTTAGCATTAAACATTATTAAAAGGTAGCAGGAGTTATAGTGAATAAAACAGCCGTTCAACCGCATGTACAAGACACTCACACTTTGCGTGATTATATCAATTTAGTCAAACTGAATTTTGTCCCAATCTTTTTGATAGCACTTACCGGATTACTAGTAGCCATAATCTATGCTGTTAACGCACCGGATATTTATAAGTCCACTACTGTTCTAAAACTTTCAAAGCCGCAAGGTTCGGTTCTTTCCGGCTCCTTGTTACCTGAGTTTCAAGATTTTGGAAGTGATAGATTTATTGCTAATGAGATTGAAATTCTAAAAAGCTACAAGCTGAGATCAAAAGTAGCTAATGCGCTATTAGATAGTTTCAATGTTTCAGGCACTAAGAACAAATACTACATGATATTTGAGGATCCTTCTGAGCTTAAACAAGGGAAATTCCGGCTTAAAACAATTAATGAAATAGTTGGAATGTTACCAAGTAAGGTTTCGATAGATCAAAAAAGAGGATTGGACATTGTAGAGATTTCCGTTGAGTCTCCATCACCAATTGAATCTGCAATGATTGTTAATTGTTACGCGGAAGCATATAAGGGAATTAACCTTTCTTACAACCGCGAACAGTTGACAAGAGTTAAGAATTTTTTGGCTTCTCAGAGAGATGAGAAGCAATCGGAGCTTATTAGTGTTGAAGAAACACTTAAGAATTATCAAGAACAGAGAGGCATTGTAGAATTGCCTGAACAAGCAAAGGCGTTGATAGAGCAATCAAGTGACATTCAAGCTAAGATGAATGCAACAAGAATTGATCTTACTATAACTGAAAAAACCTTAAACCAATATAAAGATGAACTGAAGAAGAGAAACCCGGAAATTCAAAATTATATAGATAACCTTGCTTCGGAACCTTATATTAAAAGGATGCAAGAAGACTTAGCTAAAGAGAAAACCACCCGCGACATGGCGATGAAAGATGCTGGTCCAAATTCGTCTCTGGTTAAAAAAGCTGATACAAAGATTAATGAAATAGAGACAAGATTGAAGAATCAGTTATCTGTTTTCAAAAAT
>DAIEQT010000130.1 GCA_027347545.1 Ignavibacteria bacterium
TTATTGTTGATGATTTGATTGATACAGGCGGCACCTTTGTTAATGCAGTTAACGCGCTTAAACAAAAAGGTGCGCTAAATGTTTATGGTGCTGTAACTCATGCCCTGCTTTCTGGCGATGCAGTAAATAAAATTAATCAATCGGCACTAGCGAAGCTTTATGTTACAGATAGTATTCCGTTGCATGCAGAATCTGATAAGATTGTTGTAAGAAGCGCTTCAGGCTTATTAGCCGAAGCAATAATTAGGTCAAACAGAAACGAATCAATCAGCTCTTTGTTTGAGATTGATAAGGATAAAAGTTAGAAAATTTATTTTTTGGGAGTAAGTAAGAAATGTCCGAAATAAGCGTAAAAGCAGACAAAAGAACTAAATCTACAAAAGGTGTTGTCAATCAAGCTCGTAGAAATGGAACAGTACCTGGTATTTATTATTCAAAAGGCACAGAACCGATTTCCCTATTTGTTGCTGAAAGTTCTCTTAAACCACTTGTTTATACATCTGAGACACATCTTGTTAATCTACAGGTTGAAGATAAAGAGCTAAAAGCAATTCTAAAGAATATTCAGTTTGATCCTGTTACAGATAGAATTATTCATTGCGATTTCTTAGGCATCTCTGCCGATCAAGAAATTGAAATTGAAGTACCTGTTGCAATTGAAGGACAAGCTAAAGGTGTTAAGGAAGGTGGAATTGTTTCGCAAGCAATGCACAAATTGCGCGTTTCTTGCTTACCAGCCTTTATTCCAGAACACATATTGCTCAATATTTCAGATTTAAGTCTTAATCAATCAATTCATGTTAGAGACCTTAAATTAGAAAAAGTTAAAGTCCTTCATGCCGATGATGCAATTATTGTTTCAATTAACTTACCGCGTGCTGCTCAAGAAGCTACTGCTGCACTTCCGGGTGAAGAAGTGAAAGAACCTGAAGTAATTTCTAAGGGTAAACAAGCTGAAGAAGAGGAATAGTTAAGAGTTGCGAGCAATAGTTGGACTTGGAAATCCGGGGAAGCGTTATGAGCTCACTAGGCATAATGTTGGGTTCATGGTTCTCGATAAATTTGCTGAAAAGTATAACCTCAGTTTTAGAAATACTGAGTTTGATTATGTTTTCTCGGAAGGTCGTGTAGACGACTCTTCCGATTTTTTTTTGGTGAAGCCAACTACTTATATGAATATGAGTGGTGTAGCAATCGCCAGTTTCATGCGTACGCATAATCTTACACCTGAAGACATTATAGTTATATATGATGATTTGAACTTGGAAGCTGGTAGAATTCGCCCAAGAAGATCCGGCAACGATGGCGGACACAATGGTGTACGTTCACTTATCGGACAGATTCAGAGCGAAATGTTTCCAAGAATTAGATTTGGTATTGGCAGCAAGTTTGAAAAAGGCAAAATGATTGATTTTGTTCTTTCTCGATTTTTAGATAGCGAACTTAGATTGATTGAACCACAGGTAAGTATTACGATTGAATTGCTTGAGCAATTCATTATTGGCGGTGTTCAACATATGCTGGATTATTATAGTAAGTTAGCAAATCAAACTAATAGCCAGAACCAAATACCGGGCTTATAAGTTTTTTGTTCTTTAAATAAATAGCGGAAAATTCTAACTAACTTAATTTTTCGCACAATCAAATAACCCTGCTTTTCTAAAATAAAATAGAAAGGCCTAACGACCAAAGGGAGGTGAAACATCTCATGAGAAAACGCACTTATGAAAGTGTTGTTCTTATCAACGCTGCACTCGAAGACGACCAAATCGAAGCAACTCTAAGCAAAATCCAGGATTCCATTACAAGCCATGGCGGTGAACTTATTGAAGTGGATAAATGGGGACGCAAAAGATTAGCTTATCCGGTCAAAAAAGCGAAGAGCGGTTTTTACGCTATCTTCAGATTCAATTCTACTCCGGAACTAATTGCAACTTTAGAACGAAACTATCGTTTAGATGAAAACATCTATCGTTACTTAACTATCGTTTTGGATAAATTTGCATTAGAAGCCATAGCAAAGCAAAAGGAAGCAGCTAAGAACATTCCTGTTGCTGAAGAGGCTCAAACACAAACAACCGAAAGTCAGAATAATTAATCAGTGTAACGGAGGTTACGATGGCTGAACTTAAGATGCCGGAACTCAACAGTGTTATTGTTGCGGGCAACTTAACAAAGGATCCTGTATTTAGACAAACTTCAAATGGGACACCTGTTGTCAACTTTCACATTGCTGCTAACAGAAGATATAAAGACAGCAGCAACCAGTGGCAAGAAGACGTATGCTATGTAGGTATTGTAGCATGGAATAAATTAGCAGATAGTTGTAAAGATAGACTTAAAAAAGGAAGTGCCGTATTAATTGACGGTGAGCTTCAGAGCAGAACATTCAAAACAGAAGACGGTAAGAATAGAACCATTGTTGAAATAAAAGCAAAGCGAATCCAATTCTTGAATAAAATTGCTAAAGCAGGTAATGGTGACGATGTTGTCGTTGAATCTGACGATGCAGATTACGAAGACAACTCATTTGATAAATTCTTGACCGAAGAAGAATCAGATTTAATGAAGGACAAGTCATGAGGAATTCAACAAAGAATAACGCACCAACAAAAAAAGTAAAACGTACAATCGATGGTTTCATCGATTATAAAGATTCAAAAACGCTTCAGAGATTCCTGACTGACCAGGGAAAGATTATTCCCCGCAGAATTACAGGACTCACTGCTAAGCAGCACAGAGAACTTGTTACTGCTATTAAACGTGCCCGTCAATTGGCGATTTTACCATTTGTTTCTGAAGCAGTTAAATAGGAGTAGAGCGATGAAAGTAATATTAAGAAAAAACTTCGACCAACTTGGTAAAGTAGGCGAAATTGTAAATGTAAAAGACGGCTATGCGAGAAACTTTTTAGTTCCCCGTGGTATAGCATATCAAGCAACTCAAGGTAACATTCGCGCTTTAGAAGAAGAAAAGAAACAAATTCAAAAACGCGAAGTTAAAGAACTTGAAGAAGCACAAAAGCTTGCAGCCGAAATGGAAAAGGTTTCAGTTACTATTCCGGTTAAAGTTGGCGAAGAAGAAAAGATTTTT
>DAIEQT010000156.1 GCA_027347545.1 Ignavibacteria bacterium
ATTAATTATGATTTTTATGATCGATTAGGATAAATCATAAAAAATCTTAATCATCTTAACAAATCAGCGTTCTGCTTTTTCATTTTTTCAAACTAAGACTGCTAACCTGACAGCATTGGATCGAATCCGTCTCAAATAGTGGGGACAGCGCATCTTTACGTTTACAGCCCCAACTTTTCTTTAACGAAAGAAACTGCCCTTAATAGTGCGGCTAATTTATAGTGACGAAAAATCATCCAACCTTCCTAATATAGAATGCCTTTTTTGTTAATCTTGGCTTTTATCTGTACATTAAGTCTGTACAATTAGAAAGGTATTGAAATGTCAATCACTTTAACATATACGCAAGCGCGCGCCAATCTTGCAAAACTGCTGGATGAAGTTTCGCATAATAAAGAAGTGGTTATTATAAACCGCAAGAATGCCGAAAATGTGGCTTTGGTTTCGGAAAGTGAACTATCAAGCATTTTGGAAACCGCTCATCTTCTCCGTTCACCTAAAAATGCTCAGAGATTATTAAAAGCACTGTTAAAAGTTCATGAGCAAAACGAAGTTCCTCAAACTCTGCACGAGCTTAAGATGGAATTTGGACTTGAAAAGTAAAACTCCAAAAGAACGGCAAAGCGTTTTTCATTCCGAGTTTAGAGAAGACTTAGCCTACTGGGTGAAAATAGACCGGAAAGTAGCCATTAGGATTCTTGAAATTGTTGAAGCTATTATGCGAAATTCCTTTGAAGGAATTGGCAAACCGGAACCGCTTCGCCATTTGGGCGGTGGAGTTTGGTCGAGAAGAATTACACAAGAACACCGCATCGTTTATGTTGTTAACGAGGAAAGAATTGATTTCATACAATGTAGGTATCATTATTAGCTAAGAAGCTATTCAATTGCCAGCCATGTTTAATAAATTTTTTCAATAAATATTTTCCGGAATAATTCCGCATGAATAAATACTCTGTTATTGTTTTCGATCTCGGCAAAGTTCTTATCCCGTTTGATTATACACCTGTTATGGAAAAGTTTAACAAACTAAAACAAAACCTTGGCGATAAATTCAAGGATTTATACGCGAAGAATTATCACATTCACCAGCAGTTCGAGCGGGGAGATTTGAGCCAGGACGAGTTCATTTCAATCATGCTGGACTGGCTTGAAAGAACAATTAATGCCGAAGAGTTTTGCCGGGTGTTTTCTAATATATTCACGGTTAATCAAGATGTTGTAAACCTTCTTCCCGTGCTGAAACAGAAATACACACTCGTTCTCCTTTCCAACACAAACGAAATGCACAAAAAATATGGCTACGGACATTTAGAGTTCTTGCAGCAGTTTGATAAGTTAATTTTCTCTCATGAAGTACGAGCGATTAAGCCGGAAGAAAAAATTTACAAAGCAGTTGAAGTGTTTACGCAAAAACCATCAAACGAACATTTTTTCATAGATGATATCCCCGAGTATGTTGAAGGCGCCAAAAAATGCGGCTGGGGCGGAACGCAGTTTGTTGGTTATGAAAAGCTGGTTGAAGTACTCAAATTAGAAGGAATTCTGTGATTTTTTAAAAGTTTTCGTCTCACATTTGACGTTTCACCTCTCACGTTTTAATTATTGCCACTTTTTCCAAACATCCGGCTTGTATCCGACTGTAACTTCTTTTCCATTTCTAACAATTGGCGTAACTAACAAAAGGGGATCGGAAAGCAGTTCTTCTTCCAGATTAAAAACCATAAACTGCATATTCCTTTTTTTGTATTGCTTGCCCTCTTTATCAATCAGTTCTTCTATTGGAATTACGCGCGTGATGTTTTCCATTTCACCTTTTGCCAGTCCTTTTTCGTTCAAATCGCGGAAATGAAACTGGATTCGCCGTTCCTTAAAGTACCGCTCGGCTTTCTTTGTATCGTTACAGCTTTTGGTTCCAAATATTTGAATATTCATACTCTCTTATTGCTTTGTTTGGCTACAGCAAAAGTTATATTTTTCACGGCGATAATCAAACAACACTTCACAATAATGGGAAGAAAATGAAATTCGTTACCAAATATTTATTAATAATCATGGCGGGAATAATAGTTATGAGTTGTTCAGACAACAAACAAAAAAGTGCAGCACCGGATAATTTCAAGTATGAGTCAGAATCATTTGCTGATTTAAGAATTCAACGTTACTTCGTTCCCGGTTTTGAAGAGCTTACCGAAAAACAGAAGGAATTGGTTTACTATTTGTATCAAGCGTCTCTTTCCGGCAGAGATATTATTTACGATCAGAACTACAAACACAATCTTTATATCCGCCGCTCCCTTGAGGCAATTGTAAGAACATATAACGGCGACCGCACCGAGCCGGAATTCCAAAAGTTTATGACTTATGTTAAACGAGTTTGGTTCTCAAATGGAATTCATCATCATTATTCCAACAAAAAGTTTCTGCCAGAATTTTCGAAAGAATACTTAACAAAACTTGTTGGCGGATCCGATGAATACGAATTCCCGATGCAGAATCAAGAATCGCTGGATGATCTGCTAAAGAATCTTTTCGTTTATATGTTCGATCCAAAAGTCGCGCCGATGAAGGTTAATCAAGCTGCCGGCATTGATCTGATAAAGTCTTCGGCAGTTAATTTCTATGGCGATGTAACACAGAAAGAAGTTGAAGATTTTTATAGAAAAGAAGCTGATGTGAATGAGACTGAACCAATTTCTTATGGATTGAATTCCAAACTAGTAAAGGAAGATGGTAAAATTTTCGAGCGTCATTGGAAGAGCAACGGAGCGTATGCTTATTCAATACGCAAAATTGTTTTTTGGCTGAAGAAAGCTGTAACCGTCGCAGAAAACGATCAACAGAAAAAATGTTTTGAACTGCTGATTGAGTATTATGAAACCGGTGACTTAAAAAAGTGGGATGAATACAATATCGAATGGGTGAAAGACACTAGCTCTGTTGTTGATTTTGTAAATGGCTTCGTTGAAAC
>DAIEQT010000158.1 GCA_027347545.1 Ignavibacteria bacterium
TTGGGCTAATCCAATAAAGGCTAACGATGTAATTACTCACATTGATGATTTCAAAAACGAAACAGACGAATCAATTCCGGGAATACAATTATTCCAGAACAACCCCAATCCATTCAACCCGGAAACGACGATTAGCTATACGATCCCGTCAAACGTGAAAGGTGAAACGATAAACGTAACACTAAAAATTTACGATGTTCTCGGAAGAGAAGTCGTAACACTTGTTGATGAATATAAAGAAGCCGGAACATACAATTTGTTGTTTAACGTAGAGACTTGCCGCGGCAAGTCTTTACCTAGTGGTATATATTTTTACAGATTACAAGCCGGTAGTTATATTTCAACAAAGAAAATGACTCTTGTAAAATGATTCAACACAAAGATTGCGGCTGAACAAGTTTTCTTAAATCAGCCGCAATTCCTATTTTTCCACCGCATCATTTCTTTATCTAACTTTGCACTAACAATTAGCGGCTCAACAGTTATGAGACAGTTAACGATAATAGCAGTAGGCTTTCTTCTTTTATTTACAGTATCAACAAACAATGGAGCTGGTTTGAATTTACGTCCTACATATTTGTTTAAGAGTTACCAAGACACAACTGAATTTTGGCAGCATTACAAAGACCTGGATAAGTTTTACTCGGATAAAAAACTCGGCTCGTTCGTTGAAGGGAAAAATACAGTCTTCCGCTTGTTCGCGCCCTCGGCAACGCTTGTTAAGTTTAGTGTTTTCGAAAAAGTTGACGATAAAAACTCAAAAGACTATTACATGATTCGCGATGAGCAAGGTGTGTGGGAACTTAAAATTGAAGGCGATTTCTTCGGCAAATTCTACGGCTACAAAGTTTATCATAAAGGTGATGATTACACAAATACAAGCATTCCATTGTGCGTTGATCCTTATTCGAAAGCTGTTGCTACTTTTACTACTTACATGAATCCCCGCAAATCCATTGTAGTGAAAGAGGATAATTATAATTGGGAAGGAGACCAGTGGATTCAGCGTGACTGGCGCGATTTAATTATTTATGAAATGCACGTGAGAGACTTAACAGCGCACAAATCCAGCGGCACAAAGAAACCGGGTACTTACAAGGGCTTAATTGAAAAAGAAACCAAAGGAGGATTAGAGTACATTAAGAATCTTGGCGTTAATACAGTTGAGCTTTTACCGACTCAAGATTTTGGTTACTGTGAACTTCCCTACCGCGATTCCCTCTCCGGAAAATTTAATACTTGGAATCCGCATGAAAGAAATCATTGGGGTTACATGACCGGCGCGTTCTTCGCTCCGGCATCGTATTACAGTGAAGATTGGAAAAGTTTTAAGTGGAATAAGTGGATGGGTTCAACCGGAAAGCAAGTAACTGATTATAAAGATATGGTTAAGGCTTTCCACAAAGCCGGAATTGGCGTGGTGATGGATGTAGTTTACAATCACCTTTCCGAATATGAAATCGGCAACTTAAAACAGATTGATAAAGAATATTATTTCCGGCTTGATGAAAAAGGTAATTACATCGCAGAGAGTTATTGCGGTAACGATTTGAAAACAGAGCGTCCGATGGTTCGCCGATTAATTATTGAGAGTTTGATCTACTGGATGAAAGAATATCATGTTGATGGTTTCCGCTTCGATCTTGGTAAATTGATTGACTGGAAAACTGTTGAAGAAATTGCAACCGAGCTAAGAAAAGTAAATCCTAAAGTGGTTATTGTTTGCGAACCTTGGGGCGGCGGTTACGATCCGAACGGATTTTCACGCCGCAATTGGGGCGCATGGAATGACCAGATTAGAAATGGAATCAAAGGTGAAAATCCTTACAACGGACTCGGCTGGGTATTTGGGCATTGGTACGGCAACAATTCTCCACAGAGAATTAAAAGCTATGTTAACGGAACATTGATGCGCGACTCTCTCGGATTATTTGTTCAGAAAGAACATTCTGTAAATTATCTGGAATCTCATGATGGTTTTACATTAGGTGATTTTATACGAGTTGGAACAAAAGAAGTTGACCCGCACAAAGTCATTAAAGACATTGATAAAAATGTAAAGCTTACACCGCATCAGTTGAAGATTAACAAACTTGCTGCTTTGTTTCTTTTCACTTCGCAAGGTATAACAATGATTCACAGCGGACAGGAATTCGCTCGCTCGAAGGTTATTCCTTACAACCTTGCTGCTAAAGACACAAACAAAGGAAGAATAGACCATAATGCTTACGACAAAGACAACGAAACAAACTATCTCAACTTTAAGCACGCGGAGATTAATAAAGACTTGCTTGATTACTACAAAGGACTAATTGGACTTAGAAATAAATACGATTCATTCCGTCATGCGGAATACGAAGACATCACTTTCTACGAGCATCCAATCAGCAAGTTTGGTCTTGGTTATGTTATTAATTACGGCGAAGAAACTTTTGTTGTTCTCTTAAATGCCGATCCTCATCAATCGCTTGGGTTCCCTTTACCGGAAGGCGCTTGGGATGTTTTAGTTGATAAAGATGGCGCCGGAACAAAAACCCGTTATGTCACCGGCGGCAAGGTAATTTTAGAACCGGTTACGGGCGCTGTGTTAAGATTAAAATAAGGGAATCCAAATGAAGAAATTCGTCTTAATATTGTTATTCCTTCCTGGCATTATTACATCAGCACAAACAGACACTCTGATTGTTCCGCTCAGAGCCATTGACTCTACAATTGTGCAAGATGTACGCTATGCAACTGGGAACAATTTTACCAAGCAAGTTCTTTATCCTTCTGCAAAAGTATTTTTAAGAAAGATTGCCGCTGAAAATCTGGCACAGGCAAATGATTTCTTGAAGAACAATTATAATCTCCGTATAAAAATTTTCGATGGCTTCCGCCCTCTCTTCGTACAGAAAATAATGTGGCAAATTCTTCCGGATGACCGGTATGTAGCTGATCCGGCAAAAGGCTCGCGCCATAACCGTGGCGCGGCGGTTGACGTTACTCTTATTGATGCCGAAGGCAACGAGCTTGATATGGGAACACCTTACGATGATTTTACCGAGCGGGCTTCATTCGCAAGTAAAGATGTTTCTGAGAAAGCTTACGCAAACAGAAAGCTTCTGCGCGAAACAATGATTCAGTTTGGATTTGATCCTATGGAAACGGAGTGGTGGCATTTCGATTTTAAGGACTGGAACAAGTTTGGAATATTGGATGTGAATTAAACTTAATTAATCACGTTTAACTGTGATTAATTAAGTAATTCTTTGAAGATTTTCCAATTAACTCAACTTCTGTTTTATCTTTAGGATTATTTGTTTTCCAATCATATGAATCTTCTCTTAATAATCCGCGATTTTTAAGGTGTTCTTTATAACTATTGAACCGGATAGCATTTTCGTTTGTGTCTGCTGATTTGATTATACTACTAACAACATCCGATATTTTTTGTTTTGATTTCATTGAATATATATCCTTTCAAATTATATGAAAGTTCGTGAATGCAGGAACAAACCACTTCCTTGTTTATCACAATAATCACAAACTAAATCATTATAGATCCTAACTTTCTTTTTCAATTCTTTATCATCATCCAAATCATCTATTTTTAATTTAAGAGTTTCTCTCAACTTCTGCATCCCAATTCCTCTACCATGAGAATTCCATAACGTATTATCGTTCAATTGTCTAGCTATTTCAATAGCACGGTCTTCTTTTTCTTTGAGTGTAACTGTAGAACCAATTTTATCAGGATTACTTTGGTGATTTTCCCAATTTTTAAATTTATACTGAACTAGCCATTCTTTTAACAAAGAAATTGATAAGTCTTTCGCTTGTTCATAAGAACGTAGTTTAGCTAAATCTTGATTTTGTAATAATACAAATTCTGCGTCGGTCAGAATTCCTAAACGAGATTTTTCGATTAATTCATTTACT
>DAIEQT010000187.1 GCA_027347545.1 Ignavibacteria bacterium
TTTATATTCTCTGCTCGCCAAACGGTAACTTTTTGATTTTCCTTTTACTATTGCCGGAGCTGCTGCTTCTTTCTTCTCTTCAACAGCCGGGACTTTTGCTTCGACATCCAAAATTTTAGAGTATTCAAGTTTAGTTTTCTCAAGTTCTTGAGAAGGATAACTGCCAAGCACTTTTATGAAGCGGGTGTGATGACCAAGTTCATCCAGTATTTTTTGAATCGGTTCTTCGGTTATGTTTCCTTCAAAATCGAGATAAAACATTTCTTCCCAAGGATTTCCAATAATCGGGCGCGATTCTAACTTGAGCAAGTTTACTTCATACTTTCTGAACACGCCGAGCGCATCAACCAGCGAACCAGGTGTGTGCGAAGTTGCCATTACAATCGAAGTCTTGCATGGAATTCTAGAATCAACTTTCTGCGGCTTACGTGTAGCAATTAAAAATCTGGTAAAGTTTTCAGTTTGATTAGCAACATCGGTTTTTAGAATTTTCAAACCGTACAACTTTGCAGCTTCTTCGCTTGCAATTGCAGCAAAATAATGATTGCCTTCTTCCGCAACACGTTGAACTGACATTGCAGTATCAGCAAAATATTCTAACGCTGCGCGGGGAATTGTCTCCAAAAATTTGCTGCACTGTGCCGCTGCTTGATGATGCGCGTAAACCTTCTTGATTTTGTTAAGCGGAATGTCATCCATTGCCACCAAGCAATGTTTCACTTGAAACTTTTCTTCACCTATGATTGACAGTGTTGTGTGAAGCAGTAAATCATACACTTCATTAATTCCGCCGGAAGTTGTGTTTTCTATAGGAAGAATTGCATAATCTGCTTCTCCTTTTTCTGCCGCTTCAACTACCTCGCTAAACAATTTTTTGAAAACAAAATTCAAAGCATAGCCTGAATGAGCAAAATATTTATGAGCAGCTAAGTAGCTGTAAGAACCTTCTATTCCCTGGAATGAAATTGTTACAGCCGAGCGTTTTTTGCCTTTATTTATTTTGTTCTGAATATAATTTTGCTGGAGCCGTACTGAATCTTCTATAATCTCATAAAAAACTTTAGTGAGATAATGGGAATCCAATCCTTCTTTTTTACCAAGTTTAATCAATCTATTCAGCAAGTCAGATTCGCGTTTCTGATCGCGGATCGGGCTTTGCGAATTTTCTTTAGCTAAGATTACTCCTTTGCTTAAATCTCTTCTTCTGGAAAGAAGCTTTATCAAGTTTTCATCAACTTTATTGATATTCTCGCGTATTTGCGAAATGTCTTTCTTTTTAGCCATTGTCTTTCGAATTGTTTGAAATTGAGGGCTGAATGTAAAGATTTTTTGCGGCTAAATAAAGTATCCGGCTATTTATCTTTTTGATTGACTAGAAAATTAGTTTGAAGTAAGTTTGAACTGGATAAGAGTATCCACTTAATGTTTATTCGTTATTTACGAACAAGAATCGTGAAAAATTTACTGGAGGAGGTTAAATGGCAAAACAATCAAGAAGAGATTTTCTTAAGACCTACGCTATTATCGGGTCTGCCGCAGCTGGACTTTCAAGTTCAACAAAAGCAGCACCGAAGAATTTTTTATCAGAAGACCGAATGGCTGTATTAGTTGATACGACTGTATGTATTGGATGCAGAAAATGTGAGTGGGCTTGTAAAACTGCACACAACTTAGCGACCGACCCGATTGAGACTTATGAAGACAGATCTGTTTTCAAAGAACAGCGGAGACCAACCGACAAAGCGCTTACTGTTGTGAATGAATATCCAAACACAACATCAGACAAGTTTCCTATTAATGTAAAAGTACAATGTATGCACTGCGATAAGCCGGCTTGCGTTTCGGCTTGCATAGTTGGTGCTTTCACGAAAAACGAAAACGGCTCAGTAATTTGGGACGGCGACAAATGCATCGGATGCCGTTACTGCATGGTTGCTTGTCCTTTCCAAATTCCGGCATTCGAATTTGAAAAAGCTCTGAAACCGGATATCAAGAAGTGCGATTTCTGTATTGAACGCACTTCAAAAGACAAACTTCCGGCATGCATTGAAATGTGTCCTGTTGAGGCAATTATTTACGGACGAAGAGAAGATTTATTAAAAGTAGCAAAAGACAGAATTAAAAATTATCCGCATCGTTATGTTAACAGAATTTTTGGCGAACATGAAGTTGGCGGAACATCATGGTTATACTTATCAAGCCGTCAGTTTGAAGAAATCGCGTTTCCAAAACTCGGTAATGATCCGGCCCCAGGCGTAAGCGAAGCTATCCAGCATGGGATTTTCGCTTACTTCGTTCCACCTGTGGCTCTTTACGCTTTACTTGGTGGAGTTATGTGGTTAAATAAAAATAAAAAGAATCACGAGTCGAATACGGAGAACTGATATGGAAAACCATAAACCAACACCTATTGTTACAAAATACTTTACACCGGTTGTTATAGGATTAGCTGTTATTGCTCTAAATGGAATGTTGTTTCTTTTAGCCAGATTTATTTTCGGAATTGGCGCGGTAACTAATTTAGATAATCAGCACCCCTGGGGAATTTGGATTGGAGTTGATGTAGCTGCTGGCGTTGCTCTTGCTGCCGGCGGATTTACTACTGCCGCTCTTGGACATATAATGCACAAAGATCAGTACCACGCAATTATTCGTCCGGCACTTCTAACAGCAGCACTAGGCTACACTTTTGTTGCTGTGAGTGTTATGATTGATTTAGGAAGACCTTACTTTATCTGGCATCCGCTTCTTATGTGGAATGGAAGTTCTGTTCTTTTTGAAGTTGGTATTTGCGTTATGATTTATCTAACCGTTCTTTACATAGAATTTCTTCCTATCGTAACAGAAAGATTTATTGGAAGAGTGAATCTGCCGGGCTTCCTCAAAAAGTTTAACCAATCAATAGATAAACTCTTGCGCGTTCTTGATAAGGGTTTGGAAAAAACGATGTTCATTTTCATCATTGCCGGCGTTGTGCTTTCTTGCTTGCATCAATCTTCATTAGGAACATTGATGGTAATTGCCGGACCAAAAATGCATCCGCTCTGGCAAACACCAATATTGCCATTGCTCTTTTTGCTTTCTGCAATTTCGGTCGGATTCCCAATGGTAATAATGGAATCGCTCATTACTTCCCGTTCATTCAGTCTAAAACCGGAAACGCATATTCTTTCCGATCTTGGAAGTATGGTTGCACCGCTTTTAGGAATTTACCTAGCATTCAAAATTGGTGATATGGTAATCCGCCAGACATTTGTTTACCTAACCGAGTTTTCCACTGTAAGCGTTATGTTCACACTTGAGCTGCTTTTAGGAATTGTGATTCCGCTGAGAATCTTTCTTTCCCGCAGTTTATCAAAAACACCGCTTGGATTATTCATCGCTTCGGTTCTTGTAGTTCTTGGCGTTTTGATGAACCGCATAAATAATTTTTTAGTTGCTTACACTCCTCCTTACGAAATTCACTCATACTTTCCTTCCTTTGGAGAAATCTCTGTTACACTCGGTTTTGTTGCTTTAGAAGTACTTTTCTTCCGGTTCTTTGTTATTCAACTGCCTATTGTAAGCGTTCCGGATACAACAGCACCTCAAACAAAATTTTCTATCAGAGGATAAGCACAATGAAAACAAAATTATTAATACTCTTAATTGCTCTTCCTCTTTTTGTTTTCGCTCAGAACAAAGTGGGAAAGCTGCATCAGACACAAGCGTTAAATTGCAAGACTTGCCATAGCTGCGATATTCCTACAAAAGAAAACCCATGTATTAAACCTTGTCCGCGCGAAAGATTAATAACAATTGAACAAACTCCGGCAGATGCGCCGGCTGTTTTTACAATAGATAAGATGAAGAAGACTTCCGACATTTATGCGCCGGTGGTTTTCTCTCATAGACTTCATGCAGAGATGGCAGATATGGGGGGCGGATGTAGAATGTGCCATCATTATAATCCGCCCGGAGAAGTTGTTGGATGCGCAGACTGCCACGAACTTACTCGCAAGCGTACAGATTTAAGCAAGCCGGATTTGAAAGGCGCGTATCATCAGCAATGTATGAATTGCCATCGCCAGTGGAGCGGAAAAGTTGAGTGCGAAAGTTGTCATGCACAAAATGGTTCCGCAAAGAAAACAGAATCAAAACCAAAGACGGATTTAGCTGCTAAGAAGGTACATCAAAAAATTAATCCGCCTGCCATTGTTAAATATGATACTCCAAAAGCAAACGGTAAAATTGTTTCTTTTAATCACACTGATCACGTCAGCACATTTTCAATTGATTGTGAAAAGTGCCATTCAAACGAAAGCTGCAATAAATGCCATGCTAAATACAAACCTGCTTCACTTGCTAACAGAAGTGTAGCTGATAAACATGTGGTTTGCGCTAATTGCCACAATACTAAAGCAAACTGTTCCGATTGCCACAAGAATTCTGCTGTTGGTTCGTTCAACCATAAAGCAAGAACCGGTTTTGATATTGCAAAGAACCATGCAAAACTTGCTTGCAACCGATGCCATGTTGAAAAAGGAAAATTTGCCGGATTGAAATCTGATTGCAGTATTTGTCATGGCACGTGGACAAAAGATAATTTCAAACATGTTTCAACCGGATTGCAATTAGATGAAGTTCACGCTGATTTTGAATGCAGCGATTGTCATCAAGAAAAAAATTATGCTATTCCGACGTGCAAAAATTGTCATGAAGATAAAACGTATCCAAAAGATAAACCGGGAAAGATGGTTAAAAAGA
This sequence comes from Ignavibacteria bacterium, assembly GCA_027347545.1. Lineage (GTDB taxonomy): Bacteria > Bacteroidota > Ignavibacteria > Ignavibacteriales > Melioribacteraceae > Stygiobacter. The sequence continues at coordinate 4,747 of DAIEQT010000187.1, forward strand.
GCAAATAATGTTTAGAAAGATCGGCACAAAACTAATACTTGTTGTTAGTGTAACTGCGGTAATTATCATCGGAGTCTTTTCCTATTTCAACATAGAAAGACAAACTGAAGTATTGCGCGCGGAAGTACAGCGTCATGCTAATCAGCTTAGCGAAAGCGTTAAAAATGCTACGCGCTTCGCAATGCTTAAGAATGATCGGGACTATATTCAGCAAATTATTGATAGAATAGGAAAAGACCCGGCTATTAATGATGTGAAGATTATGAACAAGGAAGGGGAAATTATTTATTCGTCCCGCCCGGGAAATATGGGCAAGATGCTCGATAAACAAGCCGAAAGTTGTTACGCTTGTCATGCTGCAAATCGTCCTTTAGAAAAACTTTCGATGAAAAACCGGACAAGAATTTTTACCGCTAACCCGGATTCTGCTCAAGTGCTTGGAATAATCAATCCTATTTATAATGAGCCGAGCTGTTCCGAATCGGATTGCCATGCTCATGAGCCGAGCGCAAAAGTTCTCGGCGTGCTTGATGTAACTTTTTCTTTGAAAGATATTGAGAAGCAAATACAATCAAATGAAATACAAGGAGCTGTTCTTGCAGTTGTTGCTATTGTCGCGATTGGCTTTATAATTGGTTTCTTTGTAAAACGTTATGTCGACCAACCGGTTAAAGAATTAGTTAACGCTACTGAACAAGTTGCCGCTGGAAACATTAATTATAAGATAACAAATCTCGGCAAAGATGAACTAGGCAAACTTGGCAGATCTTTTAATGATATGACCAAGAAGCTGGATGAAACAAGCCAGCAGTTGTATCAATCAACAAAAATGGCTTCGCTGGGTCAGCTTGCAGCCGGCGTTGCGCACGAAATCAATAATCCTCTTACCGGTGTTTTAACTTACAGTAGTTTTTTGCTGAAGCGGACGAAAGACAACCCGCAAATGCAAGAAGACTTAAATGTAATTGTGCGAGAAACAATGCGCAGCCGCGAGATTGTAAAAGGTTTGCTCGACTTTGCCCGTCAATCTGTTCCAAAGAAAAGTTTATGCAACATAAACGAAATTCTTGACCGTGCGATTGCAGTTGTAGCCAATCAAGTGAAGCTCAACCGAATTACTATCGAACGGATTAACGATCCGGAGTTGCCGGAAATCACTGCCGATGCAAACCAGATCCAGCAAGTGTTTCTTAATTTGTTTGTAAATGGAATTGATGCGATTGGACAAGATGGAAAAATTCAGGTTAGAACATCGCATACAAGTTTATCCCCGCGTGGTATAACACAAATTAAAAATGCAGTGTGTGGAAAGACTCATAGCTTAATAGACCCGCAGCATAAAATCGGCGGTATGTCTTCAATCAAAATGAAAATAAAATCCAACGGTAATGAAGGCTTTGTCTATCTCGATCCTATTTACGGAAATCACCGACATTACTTTGGAATTAATCTAGACAAAGGCTCAAGCAATAATCTTTCTTGCCCAACGTGCGATATGTCTTTGATTGATAAAACAGCTAAATGCCCTGAGTGCGGTGGACCGGTTTACAAAATCCCAGTTCCAAATCAAGGGTTTATTGAAGGCTGTGCTTCATTCAAAGATATTTGGCAACGCTGGGGCTATGTTGATGCTGCCGGTGAGAAAAAATTTGTGGAAATAGATATAACTGATAACGGCTGCGGAATTCCAACAGAAAATTTGAGCAAAATTTTTGAACCTTTCTTTTCTACCAAAGGACAGCGAGGAACCGGCTTAGGTCTTTCTGTAATTTGGGGAATCATTGATAATCACAATGGAGTTATTTCTGTTCAAAGTGAAGTAGGAAACCTGCCTGCCGGCAAAGCGGGAGGAACTACATTTTCTATTCGATTGCCGCAAGGAAATACAAAAGCATTTGTATGATGAAAGAGCATTGCAACATATTGGTTATTGATGACGAACAAGTTATCATAGACTCTATCAGCAAGATTGCGAGCCTGGAAGAGCTTACTGTTGATTCTTCTTTGCCTGGGAAAGTTGCGTTCGAAAAAATTTCTGCAAAAGATTATGACCTTATCATTTGCGATATAATGCTACTGGAAATGGATGGCTTTCAAATTCTAAATGAATTGGTGAAAAGAAATGTTGATACACCGGTGATAATGACTACCGGTTACTCAACGATTGAAAACGCGGTTAAGTCGCTTTATCTCGGTGCAATTGATTTTATACCTAAGCCGTTTACAATTGATGAAATGATTTCGCTGATTCACCGAGCAATGCGTTACAGTAAATTGCTGGAAGCAAAGAAGAAAAATGTTGAGAGTGTTTTGCTTGTACCTTGCCCGTCAAAGTATTACAGACTTGGCTACTCTTGCTGGATGAACAAAGAATTAGATGGCTCTGTATTTATCGGTGCAAGTGATTTTTTTGTTAAAACAGTTGAGCCCATTAAACTGGTTGAATTATTAAACACCGGCGAAATTTTAACACAAGCTTCGCCATGCGCAAAATTTAGAACCGATGATGAATTAGCTCACCCGCTTTATTCCGTACTGAGCGGAAACATCATCGAACGAAATGAAAAAGTTATTGAACAACCCGAGCTTTTGGAAAAAGATCCTTATTTCGATGGTTGGCTCTATAGAATTATTCCAACCGAATTCGACTATGAGATGAAAATTTTAATTCCATGCAGTTCGGATAGATCTTAAGTAAGTTTATCAAACTAAGGAGACTATTATGGGATTCTCATTATTAATCTTTGCATTCATAATATTCATTATTGCAGACGTAGTTATTCGCTATGCAATCAAAACGATGAATGATAGAAAGTTACGCAAAGAACGCGAAACAATTCTTCACGAAAGCATTACAGTCGATTTTTCAACAGAAGCTAAATCACGTAAACGTGCTGAAGTGCCAAATCCTAAAGCAAAAATTCTTTGTGTTGACGACGAAGACATAATTCTTGACAGCTTTAGAAAAATTCTTGTGCTCGATGGTTACTCTGTTGATACAGTCAATTCCGGACCGGAAGCTTTTAATCTTATCAAGACTAATCATTATGATTTTCTTTTTACAGATTTGAAGATGCCGGATATGTCAGGAACTGAAGTAGCTAAGACGGTTAAATATTTGAGACCGGATATAGATGTTGTAATCATCACCGGTTATGCAACTATAGAAACCGCTGTAGAATGTATGAAATATGGTGCTATGGATTACGTTCAGAAACCATTTACTGAAGATGAACTTCTTGAATTCACTAAAAAATCTTTGGTAAAGAGATTAGATAGAATTCACAAACAATTAAAACCCCGCGTTCATATCACACACCTTTCTGAAACAGAAAAACTAAGTGTTGGCGAGTTTGCAATTCCTGGCGGAGTTTTTATTTCTGAAGGACACACTTGGGCTTCTGTTGGGCAAGATGGAACAGTTAGAATCGGTATTGATGATTTCGCCAAGAAGCTCATCGGAAAGATTGATGACATTTCCTTCCCAAATCTTGGTATGAATATTCAAAAAGGTCAACCGCTTTTCAGCATCAAGCAAGGGAAGAAAATTACGCACTTCAATTCCCCGGTTAGCGGGCTAGTTTCCAAGCTAAACCAAGATTTGCGAGATGATTTGCACACTTTAGAATATTCACCTTACGAAAAAAACTGGTTCTGCACAGTAGATGCTGAGAAACTTGATACTGAACTCGCAGAGTTAAAAATTGGACGCAACGCAGTCACTTATTACCAGGAAGAAATTGACCGCTTTGTCAAGCAAATGAAAGAACTTTTGAAAGATGATAAGGGCAGCGATGAAATTTACTGGGGACAGATAGAAAAGCTTGAAGAGAAGGATTGGTATTACATAACAGGCGAATTTTTCAAGAAATAGCGGTTAGCAAATTTCTTATTAAGTGGGCGTTTGCATCTAAATACTGAACTAAATATTTTGTGAGAGGACATTCAAGTCTTTTATCTGTTTTTGTATTAATAGTGTAAATTTTAGGAAAAATACTGAGAAGGGATTTTAATGAATCCCTTCATTTTTTGATAAAATTGTCCCATTTTCAACCGATAATAAATGGCTTTAATCGTTATTTAATCTTGCAGTTTCAAAAAGGAATAGGATGAAGAAATTCTTATTGCTTCTACTCTTGGGCTCAATAGTATTCGCTCAAAGTAAAGATGATCAAGTTTGTCTCGACTGTCACAATGATAAAACATTAACCACTACTAGAAACGGAAAAGAAGTTTCTCTATTTGTGAATGGAAAGAGTTTTGCTGGATCTGCCCACGAAGAAATTAGTTGTACCGGCTGCCATTCGGATGTTGATCCTTCCAACCTTCCTCACGAAGAAAAATTACAAAAAGTTAGTTGCGCTACTTGCCATGAACAACCCGTTGCTCATTACGAAAGAAGTTTGCACGGACAAGCATTTAAGAAAGGAAAATCATTAGCGCCAACTTGCGCCTCTTGTCACGGCAAGCACGATATACTTAGTTCGAAAAATACCAGAGCAAAAACCTATGTAATGAACATTCCATCTCTATGCGGTCAATGCCATAAAGATGGAACACCTGTTTCCGGTTTATCCACCGTTTCGGAAAGAAAAGTTTTAAATGAATATTCTGAATCAATTCACGGCGAAGGATTATTTAAGAGAGGTTTGATTGTAACCGCAGTTTGTACAAGTTGCCACACTTCGCACGATATCTTACCTCACGAAAATCAATTTTCATCTATTAATAGAAATAACATTGTTAAAACTTGCTTGCAGTGTCACCGCCAAATAGAAACTGTACACCAAAAAGTAATTAACGGAAAGCTTTGGGAAAATCAACCACATAAAGTACCGGTTTGTATAGAATGCCACGCTCCGCACAAAGTACGCAGAGTTTTTTATAACGATAGTTACCCTGACGATATGTGTATGAAATGCCACTCCAACAAAGATTTATATAAAGTAGTAGATGGCAAAAAAATTTCTCTCTTTGTCAACTTAACTGAATTCAAAGGCTCGGTACATACTGTTAATAATTGTGTTAAGTGCCATACAAATGTTAACCAGGCTAAAAACCCGGTTTGTAAAACCAGCGGCAAAGTTGATTGCTCTATATGCCATCAATCGCAAGTTGAAGATTACAATATCAGCATACATGGTCAAAAACATTATGGTGGAGATACCAATGCCCCATATTGCAGCGATTGCCACAGCACTCACAATGTTCAATCAAAGAAAGCGGTTAACTCTCCAACTTTTGCTAGAAATGTACCGGAACTTTGCGGACGCTGTCACCGTGAAGGTAAAAATATTGGCTTAGCTATAGATGAACACAATAATGGCATTGTTGCAAGCTACAGAGAAAGTATTCACGGAAAGGGTTTATTGCAAAGCGGTTTAATGGTAACAGCTACTTGCGTTGATTGCCACTCAAGCCACAGAGAGTTACCATTTAAGGATTCGCGCTCTACAGTTAACAAGAATAACATTGCAGCAACTTGCGCTCAATGTCACTTAGGTATCTACGAAAAGTTTAAGCAAAGCATTCACAGTCCAACTGTTACAAAGACAGATAAAAAACTTCCTACATGCAACGATTGCCACTTCTCACACGAAATCGGTCGAGTTGATAAACAGGATTTTCGTCAAGGAATTATACAGCAATTCGGTAAATGCCATGAAGAGGTTTCCGAAACTTATTTTGATACTTTCCATGGTAAGGTAACAAAGCTTGGATCTACTGGCGCAGCTAAATGCTATGACTGCCACGGTTCGCACGAAATTCTCCCCTCAACTAATCCGAAATCAACTCTAAGCAGAAATAAGATTATAGAGACTTGCCAAAAATGTCATCCGAATTCCAATAGAAAATTTGTGGGTTACTTAACTCACGCAACTCATCACGATAAAGAACGGTATCCATATTTATTCTATACATTCTGGGCAATGGTTACACTTTTAACCGGAACATTTATATTCTTTGGCATTCATACAATTTTGTGGTTCCCAAGAGCAATGAAAGAAAGAAAACGTCTTAGAGAAAAAATAAAGGAAAGCGAAGAAACTCATGAGTGAAAATACACCTAAAGGAAAATATTACGAGCGGTTTGATTCCTACTCGCGGTTTTTGCATCTGCTGATTATTACTAGTTTTATTTCACTGGCAATTACGGGAATGATAATTAAATTTTCCGGTGTAGGAATTTTTCAATTTCTCTCTGAACTGCTTGGCGGTTATGCTGTAACCGGATTCATTCACAGAGCAGCGGCAGTTGTAACATTTATTTATTTCGGTTTGCATATATTCTATCTGCTAAGAAAGAAAAAACAGAAGAAGTTTTCATTCACCTACTTCTTTCAAGGTGAAAACTCGCTGGTACCAAACAAAAGAGACTTGCAGGAGCTTATTCAAACAACCAAGTGGTTTGTTGGCAAAGCACCCAGACCAGAATACGGGCGCTGGACCTACTGGGAAAAATTCGATTATTGGGCTGTGTTTTGGGGTGTTGCTGTAATTGGCTTTAGCGGTTTGCTTCTTTGGTTTCCGGAATTTTTTACAAGCCTTGGATTACCAGGCTGGTTGATAAATGTTGCTACTATTATACACAGCGATGAAGCTTTGCTCGCTGTTGGATTCATCTTTACTTATCATTTTTTTAATACTCATTTCCGCCCGGATAAATTTCCTATGGATACAGTTATTTTCACCGGCAAAGTTCATATTGATGAGTTAAAAGAAGATAGACCTCGTGAGTATGAACAAATAATGCAAAATGAAGAACTACAACAAAAATTTGGCGATGCGCCGCCGGAACTCTTGGTAAAGGCTGCTAGAATTTTTGGTTTTACTGCTTTAACACTTGGAATAGGTTTGGTTTTACTGATCATTTATTCAATGATCTTCTTGTATCAATAATTTTCCCTATGGAGAAATAAATGTTCTTAAAGAAGTTTTGGTTCTTAGCAACCATCTTTCTACTAATAAGCGGAGTTAATTATTTATCTGCTCAGCAATTTAACTGTTTGGATTGCCACGAAAACGTAATTCAGAAATCAGTTCACAACGAAGCTATTGACTGCCAAAGCTGCCATCAAGATATTGTTGATGAAAGCCACGCAGATAACAAAGACAAAATTAAAAAAGTACAATGCCAGTCTTGCCACGATGATAAACTTCAATCAATGCAGAATGATATACACCGCAGACTTAAGGGGAAAGTAAAGAATCCGCCGGATTGCAAAAAATGTCACGGAACTCATGAAGTACAAAAACCACCGGTAGTTAATACTGTTAAAGCAAAAATGTACTGCAACAAATGCCATACTAGTATGGTAGTAGCAAATAATTATCATGGTACTCTTGTAACAAAAAATAAATGCTTAAGCTGTCATAAAAATGTTGATACAAAACTTACACTTCCCTCTTCAGTTCACAAAAATTTACAATGCGCAGACTGCCATAATTACATCTCAAACAATCTTGCTAATCACCCGAAGAATGTAAAAGCTACGCAAAAAGCTGATTGCTACATTTGCCACTCAGAAATCGCAAAAGAACATAGAGAAAGCATTCACGGTATTTCGCTTCATGAGGGAATTGATGAAGCTGCAAAGTGCTGGAACTGCCATGGTTCTCACAATATAAAACATGTAAAGAATCCTTCCAGTTTAGTTTACCCTAAAAATTTGGCAAGCACTTGCGGCAAATGCCACGATGATCCAAAGTTAGTTAAGAAATTCGGCTTCGGTATTAAGAATCCTGGATTTATGTACGAGCATTCTGTTCATGGTAAACTCGTTCAAAAAGGTAAACTTGATGCTGCAAACTGCAGCTTATGCCACGGTACACATGATATTAAAAACCGTGTCCAGCAAGGAAGTAAAATTTCTTCGTTTAATGTTCCGCAAACTTGTGGTCAGTGCCATCAAAAGATAGCTGAAGAGTTTGAAACTTCAATTCACTGGATACGCGCAAAAAAAGGTGTTAGAGAATCCCCGGTTTGCAACGACTGCCATAACGAGCATAGCATTGAAGCAGTTAGTACCGTTGATAAAAAAACAGAAGCTAAGTTAATGCAGGAGAAGACTTGCATTGTTTGCCATACTAATCCGCGCATAGCTGAAAGATATGGCGTAGAGGCTGGCAACGTAAAACAATACCAAGATAGTTACCACGGCTTAGCTGTGATGCGCGGCGATAAAGACGCGGCCATGTGTGTAGATTGCCATAGCGTGCATTCAATCTTGCCTAAGTCTCATCCGTCGTCAACCATTAATCAGGCGAACGTAACTGCAACATGTAAAAAATGCCACGCTGATGCAACAGAAACATTCTCAAAAAGTTATTCGCATAAAACTCAAGATAAGCAAGCATCAAAGATTGAAGACATAGTAGCTAACTTGTATTTCTGGTTAATCGTTTCAGTAATTGGCAGTATGATTCTTCATAACCTTCTAATTTTCTTATACGAGTTAAAGAAAAAACGCAAACAAGGCGAAAATGAAATCACTATTCCAAGATTTACCAAGAACGAAGTTGTCCAACATTTACTTTTACTCACTTCATTTATCCTCTTGGCAATTACCGGTTTTGCATTAAAATATTCCGAGAGTTGGTGGGCAGAAATGCTTCACGCTTTAGGCTTATCTGAAACTGCAAGACAATACACGCACAGAATTTGTGCTGTTGTAATGATTGCTACCGGCATTTATCATGTTGGTTATTTATTCTTTACAGCAAGAGGAAGAGATGTGTTGTATAACCTACTTCCTAAGTTCAGCGATTTGCTTGAAGCTAGAGATAACATACTCTACTACTTACGACTCAAAAAAGATAAGCCGCAATTTGACAAATACGATTATGCAGAAAAAGCTGAGTACTGGGCTTTGATTTGGGGAACAATTGTAATGGGCGCAACCGGTTTTGTTCTTTGGTTCCCTACTGTTGTTGGCGATTGGGCTCCGGTTTGGTTAATCAAAGTAAGTGAGTTAATACATTTTTACGAGGCTATTTTAGCAACGCTTGCAATTGTAGTTTGGCATTGGTTCTTTGTAATCTTTCATCCGCATGAATACCCAATGAGCCTAACTTGGATGGATGGTAAAATGTCTTTGCACAATTACCGCCACCATCATGAAAAACATTTTAGAAGAGTTATTCTGGAATGGAAGGAATATAAATCCGGCACGCGCGATAAGAAGAAAGTAAGTAATGCAACATTCTTATTTACATCTGCTTTAGAAAAGAGCGGATTAAATCCGGACATTATAATTCAGCACGAAATTGATAACGATTACGAGCTGAGAATTTGGCTGGAGCAAAAATTAGAGCCATCAGTTGAAAAGTAAAATAAGTGTAAAATTTTAGTTAGCGAGTCAAAGAAAAGTTGTTAATTAGAGCCAATTCGGCTATATTAAAACAAGAGTTCTACGTTCTTTTATACAGTTAAACCAACTCCAGTTACCTTAAAATCCTAAAGGGGGAAAAATGCAAAAGAAGTCAATTGCAATATTTGTTGTGCTTGTAGCAGCATATTTGATTCTACCGGCTACAAGTTTTGCTCAACCTTACGGTTACGAAGGCACACAAGTTTGTGGTATGTGCCATAAAACAGAAAAACAAGGTCAGCAATTAAAGATATGGCAAGAAAGCAAACACGCAAAAGCTTTCGCAACTCTACAGACACCGGAAGCAGATAAAATTGCTGCTGAAAAAGGATTCCAAACTAAAGCAGCAGAAACTAAAGAATGCTTAAAATGCCACGTTTCCGGACAAGGCGTTGACAAAGCACTTCTTGGCGCAAAATTTAAAATGGAAGATGGCGTACAATGCGAAACTTGCCATGGACCAGGCTCTGCTTATAAATCAATGGCAGTAATGAAAAACAAAGAAGAAGCAAAGAAGAAAGGTCTTGTTGTATCGGAAGACAAAGCAAAGTTATGTACAACTTGCCATAATTCTGAAAGCCCGACTTTCAAAGAGTTTAAGTTAGAAGAAATGTGGAAAAAAATTGCTCACGACGCTCCGAAAGGTTAATTCTTTCACATGGGATAACAAATGAAAAAAATTATTGCTAGTATTATTGTTGCTCTGCCGTTATTGATTTCTGCCCAAAATCTCAACGGCAGATTCACTTCCTCTTTCTATACTTTTCAGCGTTATGATAAACTACAAAGTTCCGATGCTTTTTTGCGTAATACAGAAGCCTTAACACTTAATTTCAACTACGATAAATTCTCTTTGCGTACAAGAATGAATTTTGAGACAAACATCGGAGTTCCTCTTGATAATGACCCGCGTTTACGTTTCTATAATTTATATTTAGAAGCGAGAGACATTCTTGATTTCGCTACAATCAAATTAGGTCGTCAGCCACTATTCACACCAGTCAGTGGTGGTTTATTTGATGGTGTTAATCTGAAATTAAAGTATGAAGGTTACTCACTTACCGGATTTTACGGCGGAAATTTACCGGCTTATCAGAAACTGGAATTCTTGAAAGATATAAGTGACAATTATGTTATGGGCGCTCGTTTTGATGCAAATCCAATTGATCACCTCAATTTGGCAGTTAGCTATTTCGATAAGAACTACAAAACGATGGACTATAATGCTATCCGTTTGGATGAAGGATTAGACCCGATAACTGTTTTAGTTATGCAGAAGTCCAATCAATTCAAATTTCTATCCGGCGAAGCTTCTTATGAAATGCCCGGCACATTTGATGTAAGTGCACAGTATGAATTTGATGTGAATTACTTAGAAACATCTAAAGTTGAGGCTAACGGACGTGTTTGGCTAACTGAAGATTTAGGAGTTACCGGTTATTACAACTGGCGCGAACCTAAAATCCGCTATAATTCAATTTTCTCTGTTTTCAATTTCGGTCATACGGAAGAATATGAAGGCGGAATTGATTACAAGATTAATAGCACTTACACTTTGTTCGGTAAGCTCGGTAATGTTAAATACGAAGATGACAATTCATCGCGCTTAACTATTGGAGCTACAACCGGCATTGGAAGCATTAGTTACAGAAAAAACTTTGGCTATGCCGGCGAACTCGATAACATCTCAATACATGCTGCAAAGAGTTACAGAGAAGGATTAATTACACCATCAATAGGTTTGTCATATACTTCTTACAAACTTTCAAAGGATGCCGAAAAGAATAACATTACAGCGGTTCTGGCTGGATTTAATCTGAGGCCGTGGAAGGCTTGGTCTTTTGATGTGCAAGGTCAGTTCTTCAACAACAAGATTTATAATGATGATTTCAGATTCTTATTAAAAATAAACCACTGGTTCAATACTAACTTTTAGATAATTATGAAGATAAAATACTTTTATGCTGCATTCGGAATTTTGCTTATTAGCTTTTTGACCATTGCGGCTATTGGTGCAAACGGAAACGAAGATGAAAAATCCAATAAGGATATCATCAAGTTTTCTCATGCAGTTCATAAAGAAGTAACGGATTGCGCCGGTTGCCATACAAAATCTTCTGAAAGCACTTCGCTGAAAGACCGTTTAGTTCCGGATAAAGCGGTGTGCGCAACTTGCCATGATGTTAACGATGATAAGCAATGCTCAACATGTCACATTGGCGATGTTTACGAACCGCTGATGGTTAAAAAACCAGAATTGTTCTTCAATCACAAATTTCACTTAGGCAATCCTAATGTAACTTGCGAGTCTTGCCATAAAGGGCTCACAGACGTTGCATACAGCTCCGAAGCAAAAGAAGCACATCCATCTATGGCAACTTGCAATACATGCCATAGCAATCAAGCTGTAGCTTCTAATGAATGTAAGACTTGCCATACTTCAACAGTTAATTTACTTCCGCAAGATCATAAGAGTGTTTCTTTCTTAAAGACACACAAATTCAAATCTTCGGAAACTAATGCTAATTGCCAGATGTGCCACGATAATTCATTCTGCGAAACTTGCCATGCTGCAACAACTATGATTGACGAAACAAACACTGCAAGAAATTTTGTTACACCATATTCTCCTCACAATTTTGTTGATAACACTAAACAGCAAAATATCAGCCGTGTACATGAACTTAATTTCCGCTTCACACATGGAATTGATCTGAAAGGCAAAACAAGCGAATGCCAGACTTGCCATCAGACTGAAACATTTTGCGGTCAATGTCATACTTCCGGTACAGGAGATTATTCACTTGAAGGAAATGCACCGCAGTCTCACAGAATGCCTAATTTCACTACACTAGGTGTTGGAAGCGGCGGCGGCGAACATGCCATTCAAGCTAGAAGAGATATCGAACGCTGCGCATCTTGTCACGATGTTCAAGGCGCAGACGCAAATTGCATTTTATGTCACGTAGATAACGATGGTATTAAAGGAACAAACCCTAAAACTCACAAAGCTGGATTCTTAAGCAACTCTGAAGATGGCGATTGGCATACCGACAGCAATTCGGTTTGTTATTCTTGCCATACTGATGCAACTGCACGTCCCGGCGGCGTAAGAGGTGTTGGTTTCTGCGGCTATTGTCATAAATAATTAACTCAATCTCTGGAAATAATATGAGATCTATAAAAATTTATTCACTTATTCTCTTAGCTGTTGGATTGTTTTCTTTTGGATGCAGCGAATTGCAAAACGATGTTACGTTGCCGACAAAGATTGGTGTACATGGTCCGGATGTTTTGGTAAAGACAGCTGATTCATTCCACGGTAAGAAACTCATTGGCACTAGCTTCAACGATTGCCGAAATTGCCATGCAAAAGATCTTTCCGGTGGAACTACCGGTGTCGGATGCTCAACTTCAAATTGCCATCCCACTATTGTAGTTCATACAGCAGAAATAATGAATCCGACTTCACAAATGTTCCATGGTAAATTTATTGCTAACAAAAATTGGGATATGCAAGACTGCTCGAAATGTCATGGCGTTTCATTTGCCGGCGGCATTTCAAGTCCTACATGCAACACTTGCCATACTCAAGCCGGTGGACCGGAAGCATGCAATACTTGTCATGGTGATTTTAGCAAGCCAGGAAGTGTAGCTCCTCCAAGAGCATTAAATAATGCCATCGTAACTACCGATCCCGGAGTTGGTGCGCATACATTCCATCTAACTCAAATTAAAGACGCTTCCAATGTTGCATGCAATGAATGCCATACCGTGCCGAATGCACTTGCCTCTGCCGGTCATATTGACAATTCACCTAAAGCAGAAGTAACATTTGGTTCATTCACCAATGGTGGTCCTTCACAAGCTACATACAATTCATCTAATAACACCTGTGCTAATACTTATTGCCACGGTAATTTTTCTTATTCTAAAGCTACTTCAGCTTATCCATTTATTTATGAATTTGGTGATAAGATTACCGGCAACAACTATTCTCCAAAGTGGACTAAAGTTGATGGAACCGAAGGCAAGTGCGGAACTTGCCATGGATTACCGCCGACCGGACATCAAGCATCTACGCTTAAAGCTTGTGCAACATGTCATACTGGCGTTGTAAATAGTTTAGGTAAGATCATTGACCCGACAAAACATATCAATGGAAAAGTAAATGTATTTGGCAGTTAAGATTAATTAGTAAGAAAATTAAAAGCCGCTCTTAGTAGCGGCTTTTTTTTGCACTAAAGGTTTTATGATTTGGTAAATTTACGTATGAATAATTCCGGCATTGAATCTGAACAACCCAAAAATATTCCCGAAGAAAGTGAAGAATTAATTTCGGGAATTAACTCAAATAAGATTTCACTCAAAACTACTTTTGCTGCACTAAATTTTAAGAACTACCGGCTTTGGTTTTCCGGACAGCTTATTTCCCTTTTCGGCTCATGGATGCAAACCACCGCTTACGGTTATTTCATTTTCGAACTAACTCATTCTCCGGCGTTTCTTGGGTATGTTGGTTTTGCATCTGGTATACCGGCCTGGCTGCTAACTTTTTATGGCGGCGTAATCGCTGATAGATATCCGCGAAGAACTATTCTGATGATCACTCAAACCTGGATGATGCTACTTGCCTTTGTGTTAGCTGTCCTCACGTTCACAGGAATTGTTCAGCCGTGGCATCTCATCTTGATTTCATTTCTAAATGGAATTGGAAACGCGTTTGATTCAACTGCCAGGCATGCATTTGCAAGAGAGTTAGTTGGTAAAAAATATCTTACCAATGCCATCGCGCTCAACTCTACTATGTTTAACACAGCTACAGCTATTGGTCCAGCCATTGCCGGAATAACTTACGCTATACTTGGTCCGGCATGGTGTTTCTTAATAAATGGAGTTTCCTACTTGGCTGTAATTTTTAATTTGTGGAGAATTAAACTTCTTTTGGTTGAAAAACCCAAAAGTGAAACTTCTGTAGTGAGTGAAATTAAAGCTGGATTTAACTACTTAAAAAGCAGAAAAGATTTAGTAACCATAATTTCTATAACATCACTGGTTAGTTTTTTTGGAATGGGCTTAGTTACTTTGTTTCCGGCGTGGGCCGTAAATATTCTTCATGGCAACTCCATCACAAACGGATATTTGCAGTCGGCGCGAGGTGTTGGCGCTGTAACATTTGCGTTAATAATCGCAGCAGTAAATCATATTATTGTGCGCGGCAAATATCTTAGATACAGTACAGCGGTTTTACCTCTCCTACTTTTTATTTTCTCGTTCAACCGCACTTTTATTGTTTCAATTCTACTACTCGTATTGATTGGCGGAGTTTTGATTGCAATGTTCAATCTTTCGAACGGTTTGATTCAAACAATAGTTGACGAGGAATTTAGAGGTAGAATTCTAAGTTTCTATTCTTTCAGTTTCTTTGCGTTATATCCGGTAGGTGCTTTGTGGATTGGAATGCTGGCGGAACATTTTTCTACGCCAACAGCCGTTCTAATTAATTCTGTTCTTTTAGCGGCTAGCTATTACTGCATAAAGTTGTATCATCCAAAATTCAACACTATCAAATAATTATATGTCAATTTCCTTCGGATCGTTTTCTAGCTCAACAATCCACCACTCATTCTCTTCTTTGTTAAACTCTGTGATCTTTTCAATTGGAACTTTGAGATACTTGCCGTAAGCTGTAACCGCAACATCGCCATTGCTTAATACTATTTCTCCGGTACCTTCAAAAAATCTGCTGTTCTCCGAAGTAATTCTGCCTATAACTTTTAATTCTTCATTCAAAGGAATTGGCCTCTTGAAATTTACCGAGAGGTCAATTGTAACTCCCCAAACTTCTGTTTCGTATTTGTTTAGGATTGCTCTCCCAATAGTTTCATCTAACACTGCTGATGCAATTCCGCCATGTAATCTACCGGGATAACTTTGATGCTCTTCTGATGGCGTAAAAACAGCAATCAATTCTTCCGATTCGGTTACATAAAAATGTGCGTGAATTCCAAATTTGTTTTTTAAGCCGCAGACAAAACAAAGCTTAGAGTTGTGCTGTTTGCCGGTAATTTTATGAATCATTCAACACCTATATTTCTTCAAATGAATTTTGGGCGTAAATATAAAGAAGTAATTAGGAATGGAAAAAATCCTTTACAAAGGATTGTCTAGTTTATCCCTTTGGAGTTAAGATAAGCGCCATATTTTTTGTCCTCCTCCAATATATGATCAATCAACCATTTCTGTAAAAAGTCTATCAAATCAATTGGGAATACATTACCGCTGAAGTTGTATTTATTTAGAAAATTTTTAATCTGCGCTATTAAATCAGTATGAGCGCGAATATGCACTCGAGTTTCTGGATAAGAGTACTGTGCGAAAAGTGATTCTTCAAAAGAAAAATGGTAAACAGCATATTTTATAAGCTCGTCAAGAGTATCTCCAACAGTTTTATGAAGGTCTTTTTCATCAGTTTCTTTATGCAACAGATTAATGAGCTTTACTAGTTTTTTATGTTGGGAGTCAATCTCACGAATATTTACGGAATAGTCTTCACTCCAAGTTATCACTTCCATTTCCAATCACCTTAAAAGAAAAAGTTAGTACGCCAATTTATTATCGGATTTGGAGAGAATTTATTTAGCCAACTTCAATGCTTCGGCTTATCCGGGAGCGGTTGGGAACTAAAAAACTCTTTGTAAAAACGTTCTGTGTAATCTGAAATCAACTTTGTTATTCGGTCATAATCGGGTGAACATACAACGAGTCCAGCATGGTATCTTTTATTCATTCTCCAAACTACTTCCGGCTCATTGAATGAAGAAATATCGGGTGTCTCTTGCTTAGCCAGCGAAATCAATATCGAAGCATAGTTTTCGATTGGTTGAGGAAGTTTGTAAGCTTTTCCTTTCCGTAGTGTTTCAATTTTAGCCCATTCAGCCCAGAAATTAATTCCTGTAGCCGCCTCAATCATCTCTGCAATATTAGCTCCGGCAACACGTGCGGAAGTCTCTAAAAAATAGAATTTACCATCAATACTTTTAATAAACTCTGTGTGCGAAATTCCTTGGACCAGACCAAGTGATTTCAGCAATTCGTTATTGAGTTTTAGGAGAGCACTTTCGTCTTCGGAATCTCTAAGCATTGTTCTTGTTACAAAAACTCTTCCTTCATGTGCAACTTCCATAGGAGGTTTTGCGTATTCATTCGCTACAGCGAATACAATATTTTTCTTGTACACTATGCTGTCAACATGATAAATGTTTCCAGCGATAAATTTTTCTAAAAGGTAATTTGATTGCTTATCACCAAGTTCATCCAAAATATGCCAAAGCTCATCTCCATTGTTAATCTTTTTTATTCCAACAGCACCGGCTTGCATTCTTGGTTTTAAAACGTAAGGAGCAGAAACAGTGTCTAAGAACTCTTCTATTTTTTTGTAGTTGAGAATATGTACAAACTCTGGAACAGGAATTCCCAATTCTTTGGCGAGAACTCTCATTGCTAATTTATCTCTAAAATATCTAGCAGTTGTGTCTCCCATTCCACCAATACGCAAATGCTCTCTTAACCGTGCGGCTTTTTCAACATCAAAATCATCCAGCGCAACTATACGATCAATCTGCTCTGTCCTTGCTAAAAAGCTAACTGCGTTAACCATGTGTTCCAAATTCCACTCTTTGTTAACATCCGGCATGTAAAAAATCTCATCAATACTTTCTCTCGGCCATTCTACATCCCGCAAACTTTGAGAGGTTAGCAAGAGAACTCTACAACCTTCCCTTTTGCATTGACGAAGAAATTCAAATCCTTTTTCATAACTTGAGATACATAGAATTGTTAGATTTTGAGCGGGCATTTTTTCCTCATGTTATTTTACAATAGATGTTAAACAATCTCGGGACTTTACTCAAGCAAAAAGTAGTTTTTAGGAAATGAGTTTTACACCTTCTTACATACGACATTTAGAAAACGGTGAGTTCGAAAAACGGATTAACTCGGCTAAGGAATTACTTGCTAAGTGTTCTGTTTGTCCAAGAAACTGTGGCGTGAATAGAAGTGTCGGCGAACTTGGATTCTGTCATAGTTCGGCTATACCGATTGTCTCTTCTTACACAGCTCATTTTGGAGAGGAACCGGTTCTTTCCGGTACAAACGGGGCAGGCAATATTTTCTTTGGGAATTGTAATCTGAGCTGCGTCTTTTGCCAAAACTATGAAATTAGCCAAAACTGGAAAGTTGAAAACCAGAATACTGTTTCTGTAGCGTGTCTAGCAGAAATAATGATTGAACTTCAAAACCGGGGCTGTCATAGTATTGGTTTAGTTTCTCCAACTCATTTCTCAGTACAAATTCTCGAAGCTATTTTTCTCGCTGCGCAGAATGGTTTACATCTGCCTATCATATATAATTCTAATGGCTATGATTCTGTAGAAACGCTAAAGCTTTTTGAATACGTGATTGATATTTACTTGCCCGACTTTAAGTATGGTAATGATGAATATGCAAAAAGATTTTCAAACGCTGAGAACTATTTTGAAAC
>DAIEQT010000405.1 GCA_027347545.1 Ignavibacteria bacterium
ATCTTAACAAATCAGCGTTCTGCTTTTTCATTTTTTCAAACTAAGACTACTAACCTGACAGCATTGGCAGGCGGGGACACTAAGAAATCACAAAGTGCGTAACTTCAGTTAATAAAGGAAAATCACTATTTTTATATTGCTTGCATCGTAATTAGAATTACGGCAAGCGGCTATTCTTACAGAACATATAAGGAAACTCGGATGGAAGCAATTGGACTTTCGCTAATAGACTGGATTATCATTCTCGTCTATTTTGCTTTTGTACTCGGTATAGGATTCTATTTAAGAAAATTCACAACTAGTGAAGAAGATTTCTTTCTTGCCGGCAGAAAAAATTCCTCTTGGGTTGCCGGACTCGCATTTCTTTCTGCCAATCTTGGCGCATTAGAACTGCTTGGAATGACCGGCAATACCTTTAAGTATGGAATGTACGTTGCTCACTTTTATTGGATTGGCGCTATTCCGGCGATGTTATTTCTCGGAATTTACATGATGCCATTCTATTACAGCAGCAAGATAAAATCCATTCCTGGATACTTAAAATTGAGATTTGATGAAAAGACTCGCGTACTTAATGGAGTTGCTTTTGCAATAATGACACTTCTTGTTTCTGGAATAAATCTTTATGCCATGGCTTTGGTGCTTCACACCTTTATCGGCTGGAATTGGGATATAAGCATGTGGGTCTCTGCTATTACAGTTGCCGCTTATGTTACATTAAGCGGACTTATGTCGGCAATCTTTACAGAAATAATTCAGTTCTTCCTAATTTGGTTCGGTTTGTTTCTCGTTTCAATTCTTGGAATCATGGAAATAGGAAGTCTTGATCAAATACTAACAAGACTCCCAGCATCCATGAATACACTCTGGTCAACTTCAACCGATCCAACTCAAAACGGAATGTTAATTCATTGGGGAGGAATTGTTCTTGGTCTCGGCTTTGTACTTTCATTCGGATATTGGACAACAGATTTTCTTGTTGTGCAAAGAGCTTTTTCAGCCAAAGACTTACGTGCCGCAAGAATGACGCCTCTACTTGCTTCATTTTTCAAAATGGCTTTGCCTTTTCTTGTAATCCTTGCCGGTTTAATTGCACTTGCACTTTCAAACGATCCTAACAGTGGGTTCAAACTGTTAGAAGACGGCGGGCAAGTTAACTATGATTCCGCACTACCGCTTTTAATTCAACGATATTATCCCTCGGGGTTAATCGGTTTGGGCATAACAGCATTGCTTGCAGGATTCATGGCCGGGCAAGCTGGAAATATCAGTGCGTTCAACACAGTTTGGACTTACGATATTTATAAATCGGTGCTCAACAAAAATGCTTCCGATTCACACTTACTATGGATGGGAAGAGCATCAACAATTGTTGGAGTAATTATTTCTTTAGGAACTGCATATTGGGCAAAAAGTTTTCCGAGCATAATGGATTATATGCAAGCTATATTCTCTTGGGTTAACGCGCCTCTTTTTGCAACAATGCTTTTAGGAATGTTTGTTTGGTGGATTACTCCTAACGGCGCATTCTGGGGTTTGGTTGCTGGTATGTCATCTTCATTCCTAATGTGGATGGGTGTTAAGTTTCATTGGCTGAGCGAAAGTATAATAACAATGTCCGGTGTTCAAAGCGATATGGCTGCAAACTTTTGGCGTGCGTGGTGGGCTTGGGTAATTTGTTTTGGCGTAACAATTATTATCAGTCTGTTCACAAAGAAAAGACCTAAAGAAGAATTAGTTGGACTCGTTAAAGGATTAACTCAAACAAAAATTGACGAACATATTCCGTTCATTAAGAAACCTGAGTTTGTGGCAATTATCTCTGTAATTATTCTTATAGCACTAAACTTATTATTCTGGTAAAAAGATCATTAAAAATTTATATGGCTTCTTGTGAAAGCTAAAGGAGTTTAAAATGAAACCGATCTGGTATTTTGTTGGATTAATCTTACTTGTGATGGGGCTTTTGATTTTAGTGAATGGTGTTTATTTACTTATAAATCCTCCACAAACAAAAACAGTTTTATCCGAAACTCACCCTAGTATTTGGTGGGGAATCATTATGGCTGCCTTTGGCGGGTTGATGTTTGCGAAGAATAAAAACAAAATTGTTGAGTGATTTAAAAATGCTTGATGAACAAGAATATTTAAATACTGTACCGCATCGAAGAAAGAATATTCTTACAGGAGAATGGGTTTTAGTTTCTCCGCATAGAACAAACAGACCCTGGCAAGGTTATGTGGAAGATGCAGAAACTCAAACACGCCCGCAATATGATCCGGAATGTTATCTGTGCCCCGGGAACACCCGAGCAAATGGGGAAGTGAACCCGAATTACAAATCCACTTATGTTTTTACAAATGATTTTTCTGCGTTGTTGAAGGACACTGGTGAAAGCAAGCTTAATAAAGGAAATTTACTAATTGCTAAAAGTGAGAAGGGGATTTGCCGTGTAGTAAACTTTTCGCCCCGTCATGATTTAACTCTTGCGGAAATGAGTGTGTCTGAAATTGAAAAGGTTGTTACTGTATGGCAAGAAGAATACAAAGTGCTTGGCGGCAATCCCAGTATTAAACATGTTCAGATTTTTGAGAATAAGGGCGCGATGATGGGGAACAGTAATCCCCATCCGCATTGCCAAATATGGGCTCAGAGCAGTATTCCAATTGAAACAAAAAAAGAGCTGAAGAACTTCAAAAATTATTTTGTAAAGAATAACCGCTCGCTTCTTTCCGATTATTTAGAATTGGAATTGAAACTGAAGGAGAGAATTGTTTACGAAAATGATTTTTTCGTTGTCGCAGTTCCTTTTTGGGCGGT
>DAIEQT010000206.1 GCA_027347545.1 Ignavibacteria bacterium
TTTTATTTGCGTAGTTAGCAAAGTGCAAAAATCCTTGATGACCTTGAACGGTTGAAACCGGATAGTTTGGAAGGGAAGAGGTTGGGATTGATTTTGCTGTTTCTACTTTTTCTGCAAAGTCGCCAAGTCCGCTGCCGAGCACAACGCAAATCTCAGGTTCAAAAGGAATTTGCTTTGCTAGGGCTTCGTAAGTTTCTCGGTATTGCGCGTTCATGTTGATCATTGTACAAGAACTCCCGCTATTGTAGCTGTCATCCATGTTGCTATTGTCCCGCCGATTACAGCTTTAAGACCAAGCTTGGCAATATCGCTTCTTCTGTTTTCTGCCAAAGGACTAATGCCACCAATCTGAATGGCGATCGAAGAAAAATTTGCAAAACCGCAAAGAGCATAAGTAGCTATAGTTATAGCTTTATCAGAAAGCTGTTGAAGTGGAATTACATCGGATAAACGCGAGTAAGCGACAAATTCATTGAGTACCAATTTTATTCCCATCAAACTTCCAACTTGTAAAGAATCTTTCCACGGAACTCCTATAGCAAAAGCGATAAATTGAAATACCAAACCGAATAATAATTCCAGTGAAAGTGGTTGTCCAAAATTTTGCTGACAGTAAGCATTAATATTTGTCCAGTAGCCAAAACTAATGAGCAAATAATTAAACAATGTAATTAATGCAATAAAAGCGATTAACATACCAGCAATGTTAATTGATAACTTAACGCCATCCGATGCCCCGGAAGCGGCTGCCTCAATTACGTTAGAATGTGACTTCTCTATTTTTAATTTAACGGTGCCCTTTGTTAGTGGTTCTTCAGTTTCCGGAATTAATATTTTTGCAATAAGCATTGTTGCCGGAGCCGACATTATACTTGCTGTAAGAAGATGCCCGGCAAATTGCACCTGAGCCGTATCAACCGCCCAGCCGTTTGCTTTTGCGTATGCAACTCCGAGCATTTGAACATAAGCTGCCATAACACCGCCTGCTATATGCGCCATTCCGCCGATCATCATTGTCAGCAATTCTGATTGTGTCATGGTAGCTATATATGGACGAACAACTAAAGGTGCTTCAGTTTGACCGATAAACACATTAGCAGCTACAGAAAGGGATTCAGCACCACTTGTTCCCATAACTCTGGTCATCACCCAGCCAATTCCTTGAACAACACGCTGCATAATTCCAAAATGGTAAAAGATTGCCATAAGCGCGGCAAAGAAAATAATGGTTGGCAGTACTTGAAATACGAAAAAGAATCCGAGACTACCTTGTGTTTCCGGACTAATAGCCAGACTTCCGAAAACGAATTTTGCGCCTTCAGTTGAGAAACTTAACAGCGAAACAAACCCTTTGCTTATTCCACTGAATATATCTTTTCCAATTCCGGTTTTTAGAACAAAGAATGCAAACAGAATTTGCATGATAATTCCGGTTGATACTAGTTTCCAATCAATTTTTCTTCTGTTGTTTGAAAACATAACAGCAATAAGTATGAGAATTACCAAACCTAAAATTCCACGAAAGACCGAATAAACAATTTCCATAAGATTCCTTTATTTATCAGTTGGAATGTAATGACATTTTCTACATCTGGCTTCGTAACTATCTGTTGCGCCAACAAGAACGCGTTCTGCGGAAACAACTTTGCGTTGTGTTCTATCAGCCGGATTTCCGCAGTTAACACAAATTGCCAAAGTTTTAGTTATGTACTCTGCTACTGCTAAAAGTTGCGGCATAGGTTCAAAAGGAACACCCCGGTAATCTTGATCGAGACCGGCTACTATAACACGCTTTCCTTGATCTGCTAATTTGTTTACAACATCCACAATCTCTTTCGAAAAAAATTGCGCTTCGTCTATTCCAATTACTTGCGCATCATCGGAGTAATCTAAAATTTCAAAAGGGTTCTCAACAATTATGGAAGGAAGAGACTGTTCGCTGTGTGAGACTATTTCATTAGCAGAGTAGCGGTTGTCAATCTTCGGTTTGAATATCTTAACATTTAGTTTAGCAATTTTTGCGCGGCGCAGGCGGCGGATTAACTCTTCGGTTTTCCCGCTGAACATACATCCGGCTACTACTTCAATCCAGCCGGTATCTACTGGGGAAGAATGTGGTGTAAATTCGTGCATTATTTTAGAAACTCCTCGTTGAATGAATGTGGAAGTAGTTCGCTCATTTTCAAAGTTTTAGTTTCCCCTTTTAGATTGACCATAATTACATCTAAATCTTTGCCGCAGAATTCCATTAATATTTGGCGGCAAGCTCCGCAAGGCGGGAGGTAATCATCGGAATCTCCGGCTATAGCTATTGCTGAAAATTTCCGCTCACCATCGAGCAAAGCGCGGAAGACAGCCGTACGCTCTGCACACATTGTTAATCCGTAAGAAGCATTTTCGATATTTGCGCCGAGGATAACTTTCCCATCTCTAGTGAGCAAAGCCGCGCCAACATGAAAATTCGAATAGGTGGCAATTGATTTTGATTTGGCTTGAATGGCAAGTTCTGCTAATTCTTTGTGTGAAGTCATGATGAAAATCTCTTAGTAATTATTCCCGCAGCAATAAATGTGCGGTTTGATTTAGATATTTCATTTAAAAATTCCGGCTCCAAATTCGTAATTCTAACTTCTATTTCCAAACAAAGATGGAGGATAAAAAAGTTTTTGGTAACCCCGAAAAGGCTTTTGTAAATGTGTAACTTTGCAGCAATAAAATTTGGAAAAGGAATACTCAAGGAATGTTCGAATATCAGAAGAGTAGCCGGTACTTCGCTCAAGTCCCGGGAATGATGGAAGAGTTGTGTGAGAAGGAACTGCTGGAACTTGGCGCGACAAATACTAAGACTGCTTATCGTGGCGTTTACTTTGATGCAGAGATTGAGACGATATACAAAATCAATTATACGGCAAGAATGCTTTCAAGAGTACTAGCGCCGCTTAAAACAGAAAAATGTAACGATGCTAAGCTGCTAATTAAAATAGCTCAGAAAATTCGATGGGAAGAATTGATGAGTCTGAACGATACTTTTGCCATTACTTGCTCAGTTACAAAAAGTAAAGTGACAAACTCATTGTACGCTTCTCAGTGCCTTAAAGATGGAATCGCTGATTACTTCCGTGAACGATTTGGAAAGAGACCGGACGTAAGCGTTAGCAATCCGGATGTGCGCTTGAATCTACACATTGAAGAAGATATTGCCGTTATCAGTTTAGATACTTCCGGCGAATCGCTTCACAAACGTGGCTACAGACTTCTTGCCGGAGAAGCTCCAATGCAAGAAACTCTTGCTGCGGCGATGATACGTTTAAGCAATTGGAATGGAGAAAAACCTTTATGGGATTGTATGTGCGGTTCCGGTACAATTATTTGCGAAGCGTTGATGCATTACTGCAAAATTCCCGCTCAGTATCTTCGTAAGAAAATTGGCTTTATGAATATGCCGGAGTTCAACAAAGACAACTGGCTTGAGCTGAAAGAGAAAATTGATAAAGATATTCGTCCGCTGCCAAAAGGATTGATAAAGGGAAGCGACAAATCTCAAAGAATGATTGATGTAGCGAAGGATAACCTTTCCAGATTGCCTTACTCAGAAAACATAGAATTGAAGTGCAATCCTTTTGATCATGTTAGCAGTTTTGAAGATGGATTGCTGATTACTAATCCACCTTACGGAATTAGATTGGGCGAAAGAGATGAAGTTGAGATTTTGTATAAAGAACTTGGCGACTTTATAAAAAAGAATTGCAGAGGAACATCAGCGTTCATTTATACCGGCGATCCTTCCCTAAGAAAAAGTATTGGACTAAAAACCAGTAGGCGAATTCCTTTAGTGAATGGAAAACTGGAAGGTGTGCTGCTTCAGATTGATAGCTACGAGGGAAGCAAGAAGGGGAAGTGGATTAACGGCGAGGCAGTAGGCAAAAGGGAATAGGCAAAATAAAAGCAGTAGGCAATTGGCAATAGTGAACCAGCGCCTACTTAATTTTGGAAATTAAAGAAGTCAACATTTTACTGATTTCAGTTATCTGTGTTTCGACATTTTTGATTTTATCGCCATCAAAGTATTTCAATCTAACACACAATTCAATCTGGGTTTCTAGTTCAAGTACAGAACCTCTTGCGATCAAAAGAAATTGTTTGTAACTGCCGGTTGATTGCCGACCGTATCCTTCGGCAATGTTTGATGGAATAGAAACAGCGGCTCTTCTAATCTGAGTTTTCAAGCCGAAGTTTTCTGAGTTTGGCAGGGCTTCTGTTACATGATATATCTCTTCAGCCAAATCCATGCTCTTCTACCACACGATTAAATCTTTATAACTTCGAATCATCAATTCCTCAAAACTATTGCCTTATTACTAATGCCTATTGCCTTTATTTTGCCTACTGCCTATCTACTGTTTCTGAACTTCATCCACATCATTTACAAACATTACAAGTAGTGCGGCGATAAACATAGAAGCACCACCGACAAGCAAAGCATAAATAGCTTCGTTGCCAAAAAAGTTTCTAACAAAGAATCCAAGAATTGCGGCTGCGGTTATTTGTGGGATAACAATAAAGAAATTGAAGATGCCCATATAAACGCCCATTTTTTCTGCTGGAAGTGAACCAGCTAAAATTGCATAGGGCATTGCTAGAATTGAGGACCAAGCTAAACCAATTCCAAGTTAGGAAACGAGAAGTAAGTTTGGATCTTTTATTACATAGAAAGAAGCAAGACCAACTCCGCCGGCTATCAAACTTATCATGTGAACAGTTTTGCGCGAAGTTTTCTTCGCTAGCCACGGGAGTAGAAAAGCTGTTACCGCAGCAAAACCATTGTAGATGGCGAAGAGAATACCAACCCAGTTTGCGCCTTGATTATATAACTCGCTGGATGTATCTGTCGCACCATAAATATGATGAGTCACTGCCGGAGTAGAATAAATCCACATGGCAAAGAGAGAGAACCATGAGAAGAATTGCACGAAAGCTAATTGAATCATTGTCTTTGGCATCGAAACGAAAGAGGCGAATATTTCAGTAACTCCTTTTAGTAACCCTTTGTTTTCTAATTTGTTACGCTCGAACTCTGCGATGTTTTCCGGCGGATATTCTTTTGTGCGGAATACAGTCCAGCTAACTGCGCCAATGAATGCAATGGCTCCAACGTAAAATGAATAAACTACAGAATCCGGAATTTGTCCCTTTGCCGCGGTATTGCTAATTCCTAACCAGTTCGTGAAAATGTATGGTAAAGCAGAAGCAATGATAGCGCCGGTTCCGATAAAAAAACTTTGCACTGCAAATCCGGTTGTGCGTTGTTCTGATGGAAGCAAGTCTGCTACAAGCGCTCGGAATGGTTCCATAGAAACGTTAATAGATGCATCCATAACCCATAGCATTCCAGCGGCAACCCAAAGAGCTGGTGAATTAGGCATAATTAGTAAAGCTAAAGAAGCAAGTATAGCCCCTATTAAAAAATATGGTCTGCGTCGTCCTAGTTTTCCCCAAGTTCTATCACTCAGATATCCAATAATAGGTTGAATTATCAGCCCAGTTGTTGGTGCAGCAATCCAAAGTATCGGAATTTCATCAATACTTGCACCGAGTGTTTCAAATATTCTACTGACGTTTGCGTTCTGTAATGCAAATCCAAATTGAATACCTAGAAAGCCGAAGCTCATGTTCCAAATCTGCCAAAAATTTAACCGTGCTTTTGCCATTGTGAACCTTGTGTTTTGATTTGTGGCAATCAATTTAAGTGAATGGAAAATAAAATGAAAAGTTTTTGGAATGATCTATTCAATTTAGTATTCATTTCTGCTCGACAAGAATATAAAGAGGAAAATATTTATTTTGGTTTCAGAAATAATTGGTGAAGATGGCTGCCTCGAAGACTTCTGAAAGAAAAAAAGAACATATTCAACTCTGCTTGACTGATAAAGTAGCGTTTAAGAAGTCAAACGGATTTGATGAATACGATTTCGAGCATTTTGCTATTACTGAAGTTGACTTCTCTAAAATTGATTTGACCACCAGGTTCTTAAAGAAGGATATTTCTTTCCCATTTCTAATCTCTTGCATGACTGGTGGAACTTCCGAAGCTGAGCGAATTAATGAAAAACTCGCTATCGCTGCAAAAGAATTAAATATTCCGATTGGTGTTGGCTCTCAGAGACAAGCTTTAGAGGATAATAAGCATTACGCTACATATAAAGTGGTAAGAGAAAACGCCGGAAGTGTTCATGTTCTAGGCAATATTGGCGCCGCTCAGGTAGCTACATCAAAAACAATTGTAGATGATTTTAAGCTGATGATAGATTTAGTTGAAGCTGATGCGATGGTTGTACACATTAATCCGCTTCAAGAGCTGTTGCAACCAGAAGGAGAACCGAACTTTGACGGATTGCTAAAGAATTTGGAAAAAGTAATTGCGAAGACCTCTATTCCGGTAATTTGCAAAGAAGTTGGTTCCGGCATTAGCAAAAAGGCGGCTAAACATTTATTGGAAATTGGTGTTTACGGAATTGATGTAGCTGGTGCCGGAGGAACAAGCTGGGCTGCTGTAGAACTTCAGCGTAATAAAAAGACTGATGCTTACTTTAGTGAATGGGGCTTGCCGACTTCTTACTGTGTAAAAACTGTTGCCGAGCTTAAAAGTAAATATAATTTTAAGCTGATTGCTTCCGGTGGAATAAATGATGGAGTTGATGCTGCAAAAGCTCTGGCATTAGGAGCAGATATTACAGCGTCCGCAAGAATTTTACTTCAAGAAGTTATGAAGAGTGATGTAGAAGGAGTTATCAGCTTAATACACTCATGGTTCGAAACGGTGAAGAAAATTATGTATTTAACAGGCTGCTCTAGCATAAAACAACTAACAAAAAATGGTCTTAAGCGCAAAGAGGAATTAGTTTGAAATCTGACGAACAAAAATATTCCGGCACATACAAAAGCCAAATACAAAAAGTTGATGTTATTCTGAACTCTCTGCTTAAGAAACGTAAGCCAAAATCTTTGTACGAGCCATGCTCATATATCTTGGAAGGAAAAGGGAAACGGCTTCGTCCATTTCTTGTTTTGGTCTCTGCAAAAGCAGTTGGAGGAAGTTTTACAAAGTATTACAACGCCGCCGCTGCAGTTGAGATTCTGCATAACTTCACACTAGTGCATGATGATATAATGGATAATTCTGATAAACGGCGTGGAAGACTTACTTTACACAAGAAGTATGATGTGAATACGGCTATCCTTGCCGGGGACAATTTAATTGCGTTAGCTTATGAATGCCTTCTTAAAGACAGCAAAAAAAATGTAAACCAGGTCGTTTCCACCTTTACTCACGGAATTATAGAAGTCTGCGAAGGACAAAGTTTGGATAAAGAATTTGAGCTTCGAGACAAAGTATCTCTGGCAGAGTATAAAAATATGATCTACAAAAAGACCGCTGCACTAGCAGAAATGAGCTGTGTGCTTGGCGGGCAACTCGCTGGCGGCACAAAGAAAGAAATTAGTTCGTTACTCAGCTACGGAAAAAATCTTGGAATGGCTTTTCAAATACAAGATGATTTGTTAGATATAATTGGTGACGAAAAGGAGTTCGGAAAGAAAATTGGAAGCGATTTAATCGAGGGGAAGAAAACTTATCTGTTTTTGCGGGCGTTACAAAAAGCAAAAGGTGCAGAGAAAGAATTACTTCAAAAAGTGATTGATCATAAAGGAATTGAAAGAAGTGAAATAGAGAATTACAAAAATTTGTACATTAAACTTGGAATTTTAAAAGATGCAAAAAAGGAAATTGAGCACTACACTAAATTAGCAATCGAAAGTTTAGCCTCTCTTAGAAACAAAGAGGGGCAGCAATTAATGATTTGGCTTGCCAACGCTTTAATCAATAGAAATAAATGAAAGAAATTACTGTTACCATTATAAACAATGCCGGGCTTCATACACGTCCTGCGGCAACAATTGTAAAACTTGCATCAAAATTCAAAAGTGAATTCTTTTTGAACAAAGATGGTCTTCACATAAACGGAAAAAGCATAATTGGTGTTATGACTTTAGCCGCCGAAAAAGGAAGCCAAATTGTACTATCGTTTGATGGTGAAGACGAAGAAGAAGCGGCGAACGAAATAGTGGATTACTTCAACAGAGGATTTGACGAACTCTAAAATGAAAGAGCGAGAAATCAATACCGTTATAAAAGGCATTGCTGCAGCGCCCGGAATTGTAATTGCCAAAGCATACATTTATGCCAAAGAGAAAGAAGAAATCTCGAATGAGATGATTACGGATATTGAAGATGCACTGACTAGCCTGGAAGTAGCGCTTGAGCAATCCAAGAAGGAATTGAAGAAAATATTTTCACTGGCAGTTGATAAGCTTGGTGAAAAACGCGCGGCGATTTTTGAAGCCCAGATGATGATTCTTGATGATCCTATTCTTGTTTCTACGTTGAAGAAAAGAATCCAAAATGAAATGAAAATGCCTGAGTTCATAGTAGATAGTGAAATCTCTAAGTACACTCATTTAATGAGTCTGGCAGATGAAGCTTACATGAAAGAGCGCTCGCATGATATTGAAGATATAAAACATAGAATCATTAGAAATTTAAAAAAGAAAAAATGGCGTTCAAGAATTGAAAGCGATGTTATTGTTGTAACTACAAATCTATCTCCATCGGATACTGTTTTATTCTCAAGAGTTAATGTGAAGGGCTATGTAACTGATTTTGGCGGCTTGACTTCCCACGCAGCAATTTTAGCGAGATCGTTAAACATACCGGCAGTTGTTGGTCTTCACGATGCAATGAGTAAAATTCATGAAGGTGATGAACTAATTATTGACGGCTACAAAGGTGTAGTAGTAATAAATCCCGATGAAAAACATTTAAAAGAATATCTAAAGAAGATTGATAAACTTCATAATTACGATGAAGAGTTAAACAAGTTGAAAGACCTTCCGGCCGAGACAATAGACGGAAGAGTTATCCAACTTGAAGCTAATCTTGATCTCACTGAAGAATTGGAATATCTAGTTCACAATTGCGCTCAAGGCATTGGATTAGTTAGGACAGAACAATTGTTTCAACATTCTGAAGCTTTTCCGGATGAAGAAGAACAATTTGTAGCATATAAAGACATAGCTGATAAGATTTATCCCAACTTAGTAACAATCCGCACTTTTGATATTGGCGGCGATAAGGTTTTGCCGGTTGACTTGAAAGAGCCCAATCCATTTTTAGGCTGGCGTGGTATTAGACTTCTTTTAGACAGTCCCGCATTATTCAAAACACAAATTCGTGCAATCTTAAGAGCAAGCTCACACAAGAATGTTAGATTAATGATTCCAATGGTAACTTCGCTAGAAGAAGTGCGAGAGAGCCACAAACTGATTGATGAATGCAAAAAAGAACTTCATAAAGAAGGGAAGCAGTTTGATAAGCACATGCAAGTCGGTTTGATGATTGAAATTCCATCAGCAGCAGCAATGGCAAAGGAGTTTGCTGAGGAATCCGATTTCTTAAGCATTGGCACAAACGATTTAATTCAATATACACTTGCGGTTGATCGTGGAAATGAAATAGTGTCGAAATTATATCAAGAGTTTCATCCGGCTATTGTTCGGTTTATTTACCACATAATAACGGAAGGAAAGAAAGCCGGTAAGCGAGTAAGCTTATGCGGAGAAATGGGTGCAGATCCTTTTGCTGTTCCATTGTTAGTTGGGCTCGGATTGGAATCATTAAGCGCTTCCGTTTCACTTTTGCCACATATCAAAAAAGTAATACGCAGTATTTCCTATGCAGAGGCAACGGAGCTTGGAGAAAAATGTTTGAAGCTCAAAACTGAAAAAGAGATTAACACCGAGATGCACGCTTTCTATAACAAGAAAATGCAAGATCAAATCAAAAACCTTTACTGAGAGACAAATGGAGATTAAAGAACTTATTGCAAAACTTGATCCGGAAGATCAATTTAATGTGTTAAAGGATTCTTACACACAAGTAGAATATGCAAGGAATATAAAATTCGATTTATCATCAATTGATACAAAGAAAATTAAAAATATCATCGTAACCGGTTTGGGTGGCTCTGCAATCGGAGGAGAACTGCTGCAAATCTTTTTCCGGACTGAATTAAAATACCCTTATCAAGTAAACCGAAATTATGAACTTCCGGTTTACGCAAATGAAGAAACTCTAGTGATAGCTTCATCTTATTCCGGCAATACGGAAGAAACTCTCTCTGCCTTGAACGATGCTATTGCTAAGAAGTGCCAAATAATTTGTGTTACTACAGGTGGTAAAGTTGAAGAGATTGCTAAGCAAAATAAAATTCCATTTGGAATTCTGAAGAAAGGCTTTCAACCAAGATATGCTTTGTGGGTAAACTTTTTCTCGTTAGTTAATATTCTTAACACATTAAAACTTGTACCAGATCAAAGCGAAAATGTAAAAGATGTTATCGCTTTGTTAAAGAACAAAGGTGAAGAGTATGCTAATGTAAATAATGAAGCAATTAGCATAGCTGAAACGCTTTTGGGATTTGTTCCGCTAATATATTCTGTTAGCGATTACACTTCCGTTGTTGGTACAAGATTCAAAGGGCAGTTTAACGAAAACTCCAAGCAGCTTGCATTTGCAAATTGCTATCCGGAATTAGACCACAATGAAATAATGGGCTGGGAAGGTTATAAACCTACAATGAATTTCAAACTCATCAACATTTTGGATGAAGAATATCATCCTCAAGTGAAAAAGAGATTTGAGATTACAACCGAGATAATTAAAAAAGCCGGTGCAGATGTAATCAACATTCAGAGCAAAGAGAAAAATGCAAAGCTCCGTTTAGTTGATATGATTTATCTTGGCGATTGGATGACTTACTACTTTGCGCTTCTTCGCGGATTTAGCCCAACTGCAATCGGCAACATAAATTATTTGAAAGAAAAGTTGGGTTGAGTTTATATCTGACTGAAAGAATTAAGCCCGCAGTTAGCGGGCTTTTTTGTGAGCAAATTTTAATGCGCGTCGAGCCAGTTATCACCAATTCCGGTTTCAACTATAATTGGTACTTGAAGCGGAAGAGCAGATTCCATTAATTCTTTTACAAGCGGCTGCAAGTCATTAATCTCATCTTTGTGTGCATCAAAAACCAATTCATCATGAACTTGTAAAACCATCTTCGAGCTAAATTTCTTTTTGTTCACAGCATCGTGAATTTTTATCATCGCGAGCTTAATCATATCTGCTGCTGTGCCTTGAATTGGCATGTTAACCGCAACGCGCTCTTCAAACTGCCTCATAATTCTATTGCTGCTGTTTATGTTTCTTAAGAATCTTCTTCTGCCAAGCAGTGTTTCTGAGTAACCTTTCTTCTGTGCACTCTTTACCGAGTCTTCCATAAACAGTTTAACATTCTTAAACGAGTTGAAATAATTATCAATTATTTCTTTTGCGTGCTGCTGAGTAATCCCTAAACGGGTTTTCAAACCAAATGGACCTAAGCCGTAAAGAATTCCAAAGTTTACTTCCTTTGCTTTGCGGCGCATATCTTGTGTTACTTCTTGGGGATCAACACGAAAGACAAGCGCTGCCGTTCTTCTATGAATGTCTTCATTGTTATTAAAAGCAGCAACTAGAGTTTCATCACTGCAAATGCTCGCCATAATTCTTAATTCTATCTGGCTGTAATCCGCAGAAAGAATCACATGGTTTTTATCGCGCGGAACAAATG
>DAIEQT010000208.1 GCA_027347545.1 Ignavibacteria bacterium
AGCCTTCAATGGGGCGCTGACTCGTTACAACAAGCTGTGCCGTATAATTTACATCATCACTCGCACCGGTAAAGAAAATGGTAAAGTTGCACTTGATCTTCTCCCCTTCCCATGGCTTGCCGGTGTATTTATTATTATTAAGATAATCTTGAATTTGATTTACAAAAGTATCGAGTCTATCTCGCGAAGCAGTGGGAAGCTGTTCCGTATTAATTGTAATATTAGCTTCCAGTTCTTGTGCAAAGTTGGCAACATTTAACACGCTAATAAATAAAATGAGGATTATTAATTTCTTCATCTGTAAACTCCGGAAATTATCTTAATTTTAAGATATAGATTTGAGAAAACTAATACAATCTCTTAAGTTGGTGATGTATGAATCAATCTCTTAAAACTTCGTTTCTTCTACTTGTATTGGCGTTACAAAGTTTCGCGCAAATCAATCCGGGGGCCAGACAAGTTGCTTTAGCTCACTCCGATGCTTCCTATTCAAGCGATGTATTCCAGATTTTTAACAATCCGGCTGGTTTAGCTTTGGCAAAAAGTAGAGAAGTGGGTATGTATTACTCGCCAGCTCCGTTTGATACAAAAGAAATGGCTAACGCATTTGCAGCTTACAGCGAACCAACACAATATGGAACATTCAGTGCCGGTTTTTCCATTTATGGATTTGAGTTATACAAAGAGACACAATTTGCGTTAGGATACGGTAGAAAAATAACAGAAAACTTTTTTGTTGGCGGAACTGCTCTCTATAAAAATCTTTCCATCAAAAATTACGGAACCAAGGGGACCCTCTTATTAAATCTTGGCGGAATTGCAACTCTTAACGAACAACTTGGTTTTGGATTCGCAATTGAAAACATCACCCGTTCTACTCTTTCGAGCGAATCCGGACAACTTCCAACAGTACTGTGGGGAGGATTGCATCTCAAAGTAGTTAAAGAATTTACATTTAGCGCCGCACTCAGAAAAGAAGTTGGTTACAATCCGTCATTAAGAATTGGGGCTGACTATTCCATGCTCGATTTCATAAGACTAAGATTTGGCGCGCACAATGAACCAAACATTTACTCGGGAGGATTCGGAATTATTTATCAATTTCTTCAAGTTGATTATGCTGTATTTAAGCATCCCGATTTTGGTTTAACACACCAATTTGGTTTAATTCTTCGTTTTGCAAAATAGAATATGAAAAAACTACTTTTCATATTCATAGTCCTCTTTGTTTTCAAGGCTTATGCGCAAGTTGATAGCACTACTGTTCAGCAAAACCTTGAAACAATTTTGGAAGATGCCAGCCAAGGTGTTGATGATTCGCAGATATATGATATAATTGAATATCTAACACAAAATCCGATACAGTTGAACACGGCTTCAATCAACGAACTTCTAAAGATTCCATTTCTGGATAGAACAAGAGCGACAGCAATTATCCACCACAGAAATATGCTTGGCGGAATTTATAATCTTGAGCAAATGCGTTTCATTGAAGGTGTGAGTTTTGAGTTGGTTGAAAAGATTATGCCCTTCATAAAGCTTGGTGATGAGCAGCCAATTACTTTCAATGAAATTTTTGACGAGAATCTTCAACTGCTTAATCTAAATTTTAGAACACGCGGCTTGTACGATTTTCAGAAAGACAAGGGTTATGAAGATGGAACATATCCTAATTCAAGATGGAAACTTTACAATAGATTAATTATCAGCCGGCAAAATAAACTCAG
>DAIEQT010000209.1 GCA_027347545.1 Ignavibacteria bacterium
GTTTATTTCTTGTTCTTCGAAAACTATGAAGCCGCGATTGCTTGTTTTGAAAAAGTGCGTAATGAATTTCCGGCGTGCTATGAAGCAGCCGCCAATTTGGGTTACGCTTATTTAATGATGTACTTCGATGCATTTGATTACAGTGATCTAAAAAGTTACAACATAGGACAAATTGTTATCGGCGGATTTTACCGCAGACCCGAATCACTTGAAAGAAGAACACGAGGTGTTGATGAAAACTTGTGGTGGGATGCAGTCGGTTATTTGAAAGAAGCTCTGCGGATAAATCCGAATTTGTCTTTGGTTAAAGCAAATCTAGGCATTGCGTATTTGCTTCATCCGCAAAGAACCGGCGTAGGTGATTCCGAAAAATATCTTTCTGAAGCAATTGGACTGATCGAGAAAGACAAAACGCTGGATCCGGTATTGAAGGCAACGGTTTACCTGAATGCCGGCGTAACAGATTTAGCAATGAATAATATCCAAGTCGCGTTAAGTAAATTAGACCGTGCAGACCGTTACTCACAACAAGTTCCGGGAAAGGGTTTCGGATACGATGGATCAACTTTCATGACTTCAGCCGTTAGCTATAATAATTCGGTTTTGGAAAACGCAATCTCGTTTAACAAAATTATTATCAACGCAAAAAATCTTAATGATGAAAAAGCTATTAAAGAGACAGTAAAAAACCTTTACGATTATCTGAGGGCATCCAATCCCGCATCTATATGGTGGGCATATGCCTACGAACTTTATTCTGATCTAAGCAAGAAAGCAAATCTTGTCCCCAAAGAAAAAGAGTCGATTGTTAAAAATATCATTATCCGTTACACTCCGGTTAGATCAATCACTATTGCTAAACCGAAATCAACACTCTACCCTTCTATGAAAATGACAGAGGTTACAAAAGAACTGGGCGCCTGTGAAATGATTCCGGTAAATAAAGAAAGAAAATTCTACAAATATGTTTACGCAAACCTAGGAGTAGAGGTCGTTGGCGGAGAAGATGTAATAGCAATAACTCTCACAAATTCTTCCGCGCCAAAAATTACAATCGCTGGTGCAGACAATAAGAAGAGTATTCTCTCCATCGGTATGGCGAAAGCCGATGTGACCAATGCATTGAAAGGTATCTACTCGGATGCGTTGACAATTCCATGGAAACAAAAGGTATATTCTTTCTATCCCGATATTGGTGTTGCGTTTGCTTATCAGCAGGATGCTATTAGTGAGATAATTATTATTCAACCACCAAGGAAATAATAAAACAACTAATCAACCAACAACATCAGCGGAGTTTATATGTTTAACACAAAGTGTAAAATGCTTTTGACAATTCTTTTAGTAGTATTTGCAAACGATTTGTTTGCGCAGAAGAACATCGGCTCTATGCTGCAAGAGCTGGTGGGAGATTATTCCACACCAAAAGAAGGCACCTATACTTTTGCGATTGCAGACGGCGGTTCGACAGTCAAATATTATTTGAAGCAGTTCGATTATTCCAGCAGTTCGAAGGGTATGTACTGCTGCATGATGGTTACCCCAATTTATGTTTTCAGCAAAAACTTTAGACCTTCTGAAGAATTGCTTTCAAAAATTTCAGAAGTGAATTCAAATTTGAGTCCCGGCACACTAACTTTTTTGGGTACGGATCTCTACTATCTTTCATACTTCTGGGATTCCGAATTAAACACAACTGTTTTAGGATATGAAATAGCAACGGCATTCTACAATACTGTCAGCCTGCAAAAAGACTTTGATACATTTATGAGTAAGTAATTGGATGATTATCTTCCAAATAAATGTTTCTACTCTTTTTGTTTATTAAAGGAGAAAAAAATGAAGACAATAATTTTATTCCTCGTTCTTTCGCTAACATGCTATGC
>DAIEQT010000258.1 GCA_027347545.1 Ignavibacteria bacterium
GCTGGTTGTATCAGGACAGGCAAAAAAATATTTGGATTGGAACTGAAGACGGCTTGAACAAACTACCCAACACAAAAGCATTTGAGCAATTCAAATATATGCCCACCCGCAAAAACACATTGGGGGGCAGAGTTGTGAGCAGCATTTATGAAGGACGCAACAAAATTCTTTGGGTCGGTTTTGGCGGAAATGGATTTGATAAAATTGAATTGAAGACAAATCAAATTTTTCACTATAAGAACATTGCCAACAAAATGAACTCGCTTGGAGTGAATGATGTAATTTCATTGATTGAAGACAGCCAAGGAATTCTTTGGATTGGAACCAGCAACGGCGGATTGAACCGGTACGATCCCTCAACAAATTCTTTTAAGAGGTACACCAATAATCCGGCGAATCCAAAATCCATTAAATCTAATTGGGTACAACAAATACTTGAAACAACAGATGGATTACTGCTCGTTGGAACAAATGACGGCTTGCAAGTCTTTGACCGCAAAACAGAAATATTCAAATCATTTTCGCCCGAACTAAATTCAGGCAGCGCAAAAATTCCAGATTTAATTTCTATAAACTCACTATACGAAGATCATCAACAAAATATTTGGATTGGTACCTGGCTCGATGGATTATTCCGGTATAATCCTTCTAAGAAAAACATTATTCATTACTCACCCGATTCACAAAACAATTCAATTAGCGGAAATAAAATCTCATCAATCATTCAAGACAGTAAAGGTAATATTTGGATTGGAACATTCAGCAACGGCTTGAACAGATTGGACAAAACCACAAACAGATTTATATACTATAACACATCAAACGGTTTGCCCAATGATTGCGTGTTTGGAATCCTTGAAGATGCTAAGGGGTTTATCTGGATAAGCACAATGAAAGGACTGGCAAAACTAAATCCGGCAAACGAAGTTTTCCGTGTTTATGATGTTGAAGACGGACTTGTAAACAATCAATTTAACTGGCACGCATACCATAAAAATTCGCAAGGCAAAATGTATTTCGGAGGAATATATGGTTTTGTTTCTTTCTTTCCGGATTCAATTAAAAGCGAGGTTGAAACCCCCAGTGTTGTGCTTACATCATTTAAGGTGTTTGATAAAGAAGCCCCTCTGCCACGTTCTCTTCCTACAACTCACGAAATAATTCTTGAGCATAACCAAAACTTCTTCTCTATAGATTTTACCGCTCTTGATTTAACACCGGTTTATAAACATCAATTCGCTTATATGCTTGAAGGCATAGACCCGCAATGGGTTCACTCCGGTGTAAGAACAACAGCATTTTACACAGACATAAAACATGGTACATACCGCTTTTTCGTAAGAGCAGCAAACGCAGACGGCATATGGGGAATACCAACTTCTCTGAGTGTAAAAATTTTGCCTGCTTGGTGGAACACATGGTGGTTTAGAATAATTACTGTAGGGCTATTCATTGGATTAGTTTTTGCCGGATACCGCTTTCGCGTAAATCAACTTTTAAAAATTGAAAAAATCCGGTTTAGCATAGCTAGCGACTTGCATGATGAAATAGGAAGCAACCTGAGCAGTATTAGTGTTGATAGTCAATCCCTAATGTCCAGTCCAACGTTGAACGATTCTGAAAAAGAATTATCGGTAGATATAAGTAAAACAGCCAAAGCAACTGTAGATGCCATGCGTGATATTATTTGGTTTATCAATCCTAAGAATGATGTAAATGAAGACATCATTTTTAAGATGAAACAAACAGCCGCGAAACTTCTTTCCAATTTGGAATGGAGCTTCGAAGCTTCACAAGACGCAAGATTAGATACTTTCAATCTCGACATACGAAGAAATATTTTTCTCCTTTATAAAGAGGCGCTTACAAACGTTATCAACCATTCAGAAGCAAAGAAATGCACTATTATTATATCGGGAAGTCCTAAACACTTTTCACTTAGCATTGAAGATGATGGACTTGGTTTTGATATGAAAGATTTCAAATCATCAACCGGAATTAGAAGCATGGAAGCCCGTGCTCTGAAGATGCATGCTAAACTAAACATTGTTAGCAGCCTTAATATGGGAACGAAGATCGAATTAGCACTGTAATTTTTTTGATTTAAATTTCGGGCGAAAAATAACTCGAACGTGGTATGGTAAGATTAAGCGAGCAACTTTACTTTGCGAGAGACTAATAAAGAATGAAAAAGAATTTGCAAGCTGAAAAAGTTAATAAGCAGATTTCAATTTGGCTCGTTGAAGATAACACACGTTACCGTAAGACTCTCGCCGGATTGATTGACAGAACTCCAGGTTTGGTTTGCCCGCAATCTTTTTCCTCTTGCGAAGAAGCCCTTGAAAAAGTTGAAGCTTCCGAAAATCCGGATGTAATTCTATTGGATATAGGATTGCCCGGCATGAGCGGTATAGCAGGAATTGCTAAGTTCAAAGAATTTTTTCCGGTCGCGCATATTTTAATTCTAACAGTTTACGACGACAACGACAATGTATTTGAAGCACTCTGCGCCGGCGCTTCCGGTTATTTATTAAAAGACTCTGCCCCTGAAAAGATTATTGATTCTATTCAAGAAGTGCTGGCCGGCGGCGCACCAATGAATATGAAAATTGCTCACAAAGTTCTCGAAATGTTTACTAGTTTTAAGCCAAAGAAAGTTGATTACGGATTAACTGAACGTGAAAAAGAGATCCTTCAACTGTTAATAGCCGGATTAACTAAGCAGC